>NZ_JBFRER010000056.1:0-57664 GCF_052114405.1 Streptomyces sp. M-16
GGGCGGGCCCGGCGGCCCGCCGCGCGGTGTCCAGGAAGCCACCGACAAGGCCGTCCGCGCACTGCTGGAGCGCCAGGACCCGGCCGGGTGGTGGAAGGGCGACCTGGAGACCAACGTCACCATGGACGCCGAGGACCTGCTGCTGCGGCAGTTCCTCGGCATCCGGGACGAGGACACCACGCGCGCGGCCGCCCTCTTCATCCGGGGCGAGCAGCGCGAGGACGGGACGTGGGCCACCTTCCACGGCGGGCCGCCCGAACTCTCCGCCACCATCGAGGCGTACGTCGCCCTGCGCCTCGCCGGGGACGACCCCGGAGCCCCGCACATGGCCCGCGCCTCGGCCTGGATCCGGGCCCACGGGGGGATCGCCGCCGCCCGGGTGTTCACCCGGATCTGGCTCGCCCTGTTCGGCTGGTGGAAGTGGGACCACCTGCCCGAACTCCCGCCCGAGCTGGTCTTCCTGCCCCCCTGGGCGCCGCTGAACATCTACGACTTCGGCTGCTGGGCCCGCCAGACCATCGTTCCGCTCACCGTCGTCTCGGCCCTCCGGCCCGTCCGCCCGGCCCCCTTCGCGCTCGACGAGCTGCACACCGACGCGCGCACTCCCTTCCCGGCCAGGCCGACCGCTCCGCTGGCCACCTGGGAAGGGGCCTTCCAGCGCATGGACAAGGCCCTGCACGTCTACCGGCGGTTCGCCCCGGGCCGGCTGCGCAAGGCCGCCATGGCGGCCGCCGGCCGCTGGATCGTCGAGCGCCAGGAGAACGACGGCTGCTGGGGCGGGATCCAGCCACCCGCGGTGTACTCCGTCATCGCCCTGCATCTGCTCGGCTACGACCTGGGGCACCCGGTGATGCGGGCCGGACTGGAGTCCCTCGACCGGTTCGCGGTCTGGCGCGAGGACGGCGCCCGGATGATCGAGGCCTGCCAGTCCCCGGTGTGGGACACCTGCCTCGCCGCGATCGCCCTCGCCGACGCCGGGGTGCGCCCCGACCACCCCGCCCTGGTCAAGGCCGCCGACTGGATGCTCGGCGAGGAGATCCGGCGCAGCGGCGACTGGGCCGTGCGCCGCCCCGGGCTCGAACCGGGCGGCTGGGCCTTCGAGTTCCACAACGACAACTACCCGGACATCGACGACACCGCCGAAGTCGTCCTGGCCCTGCGCCGCATCCACCACCCCGAACCGGCGAAGGTCGAGGCCGCCATCGCCCGCGGGGTGTCCTGGAACCTCGGCATGCAGTCGAAGAACGGCGCCTGGGGCGCCTTCGACGCCGACAACACCAGCCCCTTCCCCAACCGGCTTCCCTTCTGCGACTTCGGCGAGGTCATCGACCCGCCCTCGGCCGACGTCACCGCCCACGTCGTCGAGATGCTCGCCTTCGAGGGCAAGGCCGCCGACCCCCGCACCCGGCGCGGCATCGCCTGGCTGCTCGCCGAACAGGAGCCGGAAGGCGCCTGGTTCGGACGCTGGGGCACCAACTACATCTACGGGACGGGCTCGGTGGTCCCGGCCCTCACCGCCGCCGGCATCGCCCACTCGCACCCCGCGGTCCGGCGGGCCGTGCGCTGGCTGGAATCCGTACAGAACGAGGACGGCGGCTGGGGCGAGGACCAGCGTTCCTACCAGGACCGTTCATGGGCCGGCAAGGGCGCCTCCACCGCCTCCCAGACCGCCTGGGCGCTGATGGCGCTGCTGTCGGCGGGGGAGCGCGACGGCGGGGCCGTCGAGCGGGGACTGGCGTACCTGGTCGGGACCCAGCGCCCGGACGGGACCTGGGACGAGCCGTACTTCACCGGCACCGGCTTCCCCTGGGACTTCTCCATCAACTACCACCTCTACCGGCAGGTGTTCCCGCTCACGGCCCTGGGCCGCTACCTCCACGGAGAACCGTTCGGCCCGGACGGTCCCCGCGCGGCCGGGGCCCACCGGCCGGCCGGAGGCGCGTGATGACCGCCGGAGCGCCGCCGCCCCGGCCCCCGCTGCTGATCGCCTGCGCCCTGCGGATCGAGCAGGCGGCCCTGCGCAGCGCGGGCCGCGGCGGCGCACCGGACGGGGCGCTGCTGCGCACCGGCATGGGCCCGCGCGCGGCCGAGCGCGCCCTCACCCGCGCCCTGGGGCGGCCGGGCATGGAGCGGGCCGCCGTCCTGGCGACCGGCTTCTGCGCCGGCCTCGTCCCCGGGATGCACCCCGGCGACCTGGTCGTCGCCGAGGAGACCCGGGACCCCCGCGGGGCGGTCGCCTGCACCGGCACCGCCCTCCTCGCCGAGGCACTGGCCCGGGCGGTACCCGGCCGGACCGTGCACCTCGGCGCACTGACCGGATCCGACCACGTCGTCCGCGGGCAGGAGCGCGCGCTGCTGCGCGCCACCGGTGCCATCGCGGTCGACATGGAGTCCGCGGCCACCCTGTGGACCGCACACGGGGGCGCCGACCGTCCCCTTGCGGCCGTCCGGGTGATCGTGGACGCTCCGGAGCACGAGCTCGTCCGTATCGGCACGGTGCGCGGTGGAATATCGGCCTTCCGCGTGCTGCGTGCCATACGGCCCGCGTTCCATGACTGGCACCGTTCGTTGCTGCTCCCCAGGAGGTGAGCCAGATGGCCATGCCGTTGCGACAGTCCATCAGGGTCGGGACCTATCTTCTCGAACAGAAGCTCCGCAAGCGCGAGAAGTTCCCGCTGATCGTCGAGCTGGAGCCGCTCTACGCGTGCAACCTGGCCTGTGAGGGGTGCGGGAAGATCCAGCATCCGGCGGGGGTGCTCAAGCAGCGCATGCCCGTCGCCCAGGCGGTCGGCGCCGTCCTGGAGTCCGGCGCCCCGATGGTGTCCATCGCGGGCGGCGAGCCCCTGATGCACCCGCAGATCGACGAGATCGTGCGGCAGCTCGTGGCCAGGCGGAAGTACGTGTTCCTCTGCACCAACGCGATGCTGCTCCGCAAGAAGATCGAGAAGTTCACCCCCTCCCCGTATTTCGCCTTCGCCGTCCACATCGACGGGCTGCGCGAACGCCACGACGAATCCGTGGCCAAGGAAGGCGTCTTCGACGAAGCCGTGGCGGCCATCAAGGAGGCCAAGCGCCGCGGATTCCGGGTCACCACCAACTCCACCTTCTTCAACACCGACACACCCCAGACGATCATCGAGGTGCTGAACTACCTCAACGACGACCTCAAGGTCGACGAAATGATGATCTCGCCCGCCTATGCCTATGAAAAGGCCCCCGACCAGGAACACTTCCTGGGTGTCGAACAGACCCGGGAACTCTTCAAGAAGGCCTTCGCCGGAGGCAACCGGCTGCGCTGGCGGCTCAACCACTCCCCGCTCTTCCTCGACTTCCTCGAAGGAAAGGCGGATTTCCCCTGCACCGCCTGGGCCATTCCGAATTACTCCCTCTTCGGCTGGCAGCGGCCCTGCTACCTGATGAGCGACGGCTACGTGCCCACGTACCGGGAGCTGATCGAGGAAACCGACTGGAGCAAGTACGGCCGCGGCAAGGACCCGCGCTGCGCGAACTGCATGGCGCACTGCGGCTACGAGCCCACCGCCGTCCTCGCCACCATGGGATCCCTCAAGGAGTCGCTGCGCGCGGCCCGGGAGACGATCGGCGGCAACCGGGCCGGCTCGGCATGACGTCCGCGCCCGGAGGGGGCGGGGGCTTCGACCTCGCCGCGCTGCTGGCCGAGCGCGGCGGGGAGCGGTACGAGCTGCACGCCCGCCACCTCAACCACCAGCTGCCCCGGATGCTGCGCACCATCGGCTTCGACAAGGTCTACGTGCGGGCCGAGGGCGCCCACTTCTGGGACGACGAGGGCAACGACTACCTCGACATGCTGGCCGGCTTCGGCGTGATGGGCCTGGGCCGGCACCACCCCGTCGTGCGCCGGGCCCTGCACGACGTGCTGGACGCCCAGCTCGCCGACCTGACCCGCTTCGACTGCCAGCCGCTGCCCGGACTGCTGGCCGAGAAGCTCCTCGGCCACAGCCCCCACCTGGACCGGGTCTTCTTCGGGAACAGCGGCACCGAGGCCGTGGAGACCGCCCTGAAGTTCGCCCGCTACGCCACCGGCCGGCCCAGGATCCTCTACTGCGACCACGCCTTCCACGGGCTCACCACGGGCTCGCTGTCGGTCAACGGGGAGGGCGGCTTCCGCGACGGTTTCGCACCGCTGCTGCCCGACACGAAGATCGCGATGGGGGACCTGGACGCCCTGGAGGCGGAGCTCCGGCGGGGGGACGTCGCCGCCCTGATCGTCGAGCCGGTCCAGGGCAAGGGCGTGCTCGCGGCCCCGCCCGGGTACCTGCGCGCCGCACAGGAACTGCTGCACCGCCACAAGGCGCTGCTCATCGCGGACGAGGTCCAGACCGGCCTCGGCCGGACAGGCGATTTCTACGCGTACCAGCACGAGCCGGGCGTGGAACCGGACCTGGTGTGCGTGGCCAAGGCCCTCTCCGGCGGCTACGTCCCCGTCGGGGCGACCCTCGGCAAGGACTGGATCTTCCAGAAGGTCTACTCCTCCATGGACCGGGTGCTGGTGCACTCCGCCAGCTTCGGCTCCAACGCGCAGGCGATGGCGGCCGGGCTGGCGGTCCTCGCGGTCATGGAGGACGAGCAGGTGGTGGCCAACGCCCGCGCCATGGGCGACCTGCTGCGCGGGCGGCTCGCGGCGCTGGTGGACGAGTACGAGCTGCTGCACGAGGTGCGGGGGCGCGGCCTGATGATCGGCATCGAGTTCGGCCGGCCGTCCTCCCTGGGGCTGCGCAGCCGCTGGGCCGTGCTCCAGGCGGCCCGCAAGGGCCTGTTCGCGCAGATGGTGGTGGTGCCGCTGCTGAACCGGCACCGGATCCTGACCCAGGTCTCCGGCGACCACCTGGAGGTCATCAAGCTCATCCCGCCGCTGATCGTGGACGAAGGGGACGTGGACCGGTTCGTCGGGGCGTTCCGTGAGGTCATGGACGAAGCGCACGGTGGGGGCGGCCTGATGTGGGACTTCGGCAGGACCCTGGTCAAGCAGGCGGTCGGCAACCGCTGAGGGGGCGGCGGGGGGCCGTGCGACCCCCCGCCACGACCCCGCCACGGCCCCGCTACGGCCCAGCCACGGCCCCGCTACGGCCCCGCCGGGCCTCAGCCGGGCCTCAGTCGACGAGGAGCCGGTCGCGCAGCCGGTCCAGCGTGGCGGGCGCGAGGCCGAGTCCCTCGTTGAGGTAGGCCTCCACCCCGCCCCACTGGCCGTCGATGGTGTCGAACGCCGCGAGCAGGTACTCGGCGCGCGCCTCGAAGAGCGGGGCCAGCAGCTCCATGACCTCGGGGGAGCGGGCCTCGGGCGCGTCGCTGCCGCGCCGGACGCGGTAGCGGTTGTGCGGGGTGTTGGACTCCAGGTAGTCGGCCACGATCGCGTCGCGCCCGACGCCCAGGGCGAGCAGGGTGACGGCGATCGACAGTCCCGCGCGGTCCTTGCCCGCGGCGCAGTGCATCAGCGCCGGGACGCTGTCCTCGGCGAGCGCGTGCACCACCCGGCTGTGCTCGGCGGTGCGGGTGCGGATGATCGTCCGGTACGAGTCCCTCATCCGGGCGGCCGCCTTGCCGTCGCCCAGGACGGTGCGGAGCCGGGCGAGGTCCCCGTCGCGGACCATCGTCCAGAACTCCCGTCCGTCGGCCGGATCCGACAGCGGGATGTTCACGTTGCGCACGCCCGCCAGCTCGACGTCCGGGCCCTCCAGGGCCTGGTCGGCTCCGTTGCGGAAGTCGAAGACGGTGTGCAGCCCGAGTGATTCGAGGAACTCCGTATCGGTTTCGGTGGCATGTGCCAGATGTCCACTTCGGAACAGTCGTCCCGGCCTGACCCTCCGCCCGTCGGTGGTCGACAGGCCGCCCACGTCACGGAAATTGCGCACTCCGGAGAGCTTGGGCTCCGGCTCCGGGCCGCTCGGCAGGGGCTGGGGTATCTGCTGGGTCACGTGCGCTCCTCCGCGTGTCCTGCGTGTCCGAATTGCTCTGGTTGGGGCCAACTTGCCATACGTGGAGGCGAGATCGCGCCGGGCCCCGTGAGCCAGATCATACGGTGACCGTCCGTGCCTGATCGCGAAATCCGAATTCCCTTGCCAGGGTGGCTGTTGCGGCAGGGGAATGGACGGAGGGTGACGGGAATTCCGTTGATCCTTCATGCCTGCTATTCCGTCAGGGAATTCATGGCTTGTTGTGCGCACTCCCACTGGATTACCTTCGCGATCGATCCGGGTGGACCGCCTCATCCTGCCGCCGCCCGGGAACCGCACCCGACCATCGACGCGCGCGGCAGGAGCGGGGGAACCAGGTAAGCCGCCGTTCCGGATCACTTCCGGGCGGCTCGGGGTGAAGCCGTACGCGTGTTCCGCGAGTACGGCCGGACACCTCCAGTCCGAACCCGACAGCTCACCTCGCAGGCGCCGGAGAGGAATTCGCCATGCCCGCAAAGGGTAAGCACCGCCGTCCGAAGTCCCGTTCCCTATCCCGCGGTCTCGCCGTGGCCGGCACCGGTGGCGCCGCCCTCGCGCTGCCGCTGGCGGTCGCCGCCGGCGCCCACGCCGCCACCCCGGCCTCGACGCCCGCGCAGGTGCCCCAGGCCCTCCGGGCCCCCCTCTCCGCTCCGGCCTCCGTCCCGGCCTCCGCCCCCTCCGCCGCTCCGGCCGTCTACACCGTCGTGCCGGGCGACTACCTGTCGAAGATCGCCGCCGAGCGTCACCTCCAGGGCGGCTGGGAGCGGCTCTACGCGGACAACCGCGAGGCCGTCGGCGCGAACCCCTCCCTCATCCACCCGGGCCTCAAGCTGACCCTGGACGGCCACGCGGGGACCCCCGCGCCGAAGACTCCTGAGGCCGCGGCCGAGGAATCCTCCAGCGGGACTCAGGCGACCGACGAGGCCCCGTCCGCCGCCGGCGCGACCGGCGGGAACACCGCCCACGGCGCCGACGCGACCCCCGCACCGGAGTCCGGCACCTCGCGCGGACCGGCGGCCAAGGCTCCCGCCCAGAGCCCGGCGCCCTCCGCGCCCGCGGCCGCGGCCGGTTCCGCGGCCCCCGCGAACGGCTCCGGTTTCGTCGCCCCGGTCGACGGCGGCACCTCCACCCCGTACCACCAGAGCGGCAGCATGTGGTCCTCCGGTTACCACACCGGCGTCGACTTCGTCGCGAGCACCGGCACCACCGTCAGGGCGGTCGGCGCGGGCACCGTGGTTTCCGCAGGCTGGGGAGGTGCGTACGGCAACGAGGTGGTCATCCGCCACGCCGACGGCAAGTACTCCCAGTACGGCCACCTCTCCCAGCTGTCCGTCTCGGTGGGCCAGAGCGTCACCGCCGGACAGCGCATCGGCCTCTCCGGCGCCACCGGCAACGTGACCGGCCCGCACCTCCACTTCGAGATCCGCACCGGCCCGTCCTACGGCTCGGACATCGACCCGCTGGCCTACCTCCGCTCCAAGGGCGTGAACGTCTGACGGGAGCCGCGGCAGCGGCACGGACACGCGTGGGGCCGGGACCTGAGGGGGGTCCCGGCCCCACGTGTACTTATTCCTTATCCCCCGCGTGGTATAGATCACGGTCCGTCAACCCYTSATTACGTTGGCGTAGGTTGGTGGCGGGGGTGAAGGATGTCGTCCCGTGGCAGCGACGAAGACGACACTCAAGACCATCGGCTCGTACGCGGCGATCGGGGACAGCTTCACCGAAGGCGTGGGGGACCCGGGACCCGGGGATTCGTATCTCGGCTGGGCGGACCGGCTCGCCGTCCTGTTGGCCGATCAGCGCGACGAGCACGACTTCCGGTACGCGAACCTCGCGGTGCGGGGCAAGCTCCTCGACCAGATCGTGGCCGAACAGGTCCCCAGAGCCAAGGACCTCGCCCCGGACCTGGTCACCTTCTGCGCGGGCGGCAACGACATCATCCGGCCGGGCAGCGACCCGGACGACGTGGCGGAGCGGTTCGAGGCGGCGGTGGCCGACCTCACCGGGGCCGTCGGCCTCGTCATGATCACCACCGGCTTCGACACCCGGGGCGTCCCCGTCCTCAAGCACCTGCGGGGCAAGGTCGCGACGTACAGCGCGCACGTCCGCGCCATCGCCGACCGCTACGACTGCCCGGTCCTCGACCTCTGGTCGCTGAAGTCGGTGCAGGACCGCCGGGCCTGGGACGGCGACCGGCTGCACCTCTCGCCCGAGGGCCACACCCGTGTCGCGCTCCGCGCCGCACAGGTCCTCGGCTACGAGGTCCCCGCCGACCCGGACCAGCCGTGGCCGCCCACCCCGCCGCGCGGGTCGGTGGACGTCACCCGGGACAACATCCAGTGGGCGCGCGAGCACCTCGTGCCCTGGATCGGCCGCCGGCTGCGCGGGGAGTCCTCCGGCGACCACGTCGAGGCCAAGCGCCCGGACCTGCTGCCGCTCTGACGGCCATGGCGGCCCCGTGGGGGAAGGGCCGCCGGGAGAGCCCGCCGGGAGGCCGGCACGGGAGACCGGCACGAGAGGGGCCGCGCCAGGGGGGGGAGGTCGGCCGGGAGATCCGGCCGACACGCGGGCCGAACGCGGAATCCTCGGGGGCCGGTGCGCGTTGGGATGGTCGTAGTCGTACGACCGTCCCAACGTCCTGCACCTTTCCCAGGAGGCGCCTTGACCGGCTCCCTTCCCCTGCGTCCCCGGCTGCGCGCCCTGCGGCCCGAAGCCTTCGGCGCGGACCCGTCCGGCGCACGGCTGGAGCGGATCCTGCGCTCGCCGAACTTCGCCGACGGCGTCTTCCAGAACCCCGTGGGCGCACGGACCAGGCCCTCCGGGTCGCTGGTCGAGTTCGCCAAGATCTACTTCCACAAGGAGCAGCGGGTACGGCGCAACCCGGGCGCCCCCGTCCCGGTGTACCCCACCACCCTCGCCGAGCTGGCGAAACCGCCGGTCAGCGGGCTGCGCCTGACCTGGATGGGGCATTCCAGCGTGCTCGCCGAGATCGACGGGCGCAGGGTGCTCTTCGACCCGGTCTGGGGCGAGCGCTGCTCCCCCTTCCCCTTCGCCGGACCCAAGCGGCTGCACCCGGTCCCCGTGCCGCTGGCCTCCCTCGGCGAGGTCGACGTCGTGGTGATCTCCCACGACCACTACGACCACCTCGACCTGCCCACCATCAAGGCACTGGCCGGCACGGACACCGTCTTCGCCGTCCCGCTCGGCGTCGGCGCGCACCTGGAGCGCTGGGGCGTGGCACCGGACCGGCTGCGCGAGCTCGACTGGAACGAGACGACCGAGGTCGCAGGGCTCTCCCTCACGGCCACCCCGGCCCGCCACTTCTGCGGCCGCGGGCTGCGCAACCAGCAGTTCACCCTCTGGGCCTCCTGGGTCGTGACGGGCGGGGAACACCGGATCTTCCACAGCGGGGACACCGGCTACTTCCCCGGCTTCAAGGAGATCGGCGCCGCGCACGGCCCCTTCGACGCGACGATGATCCAGATCGGCGCCTACTCCGAGTACTGGCCGGACATCCACATGACCCCCGCGGAAGGGATCCAGGCCCACCTCGACCTCCAGGGCGGACTCCCGCACGGGACGATGCTGCCGATCCACTGGGGCACCTTCAACCTGGCCCCGCACCCGTGGGACGAGCCCGGCGAGGGGACCGTCGCCGCCGCGGGGGCGGCCGGGACGGCCGTCGCCCTGCCGATCCCGGGCCAGCCCTTCGAACCGGGCGCGGCCGACGCCCCGGACCAGGCCTGGTGGCGCCCCTTCGTGGCCGCGCCCCCGGCCCCGGTGACGGCCACCCCCGTACGGGCGCGGCCCGCGGCCGCTCCCGTCGCCCCGGCACCGGCCGGACAGGGCGAGCCGGAAGCCGTGGGGTCGTAGCGGACGGTGGGGCCCGGGGGCCCGGTGGGACGCCCGGGCCCCCGGGGTTCGTGGGGGGCGCGGGCCGGGCGGCGTACGCCCCCCGCCGAGCCGGGGTACGCGCTCCCGGYGCATTCGGGCTCTCGTACGAGCGCTCCGTCGGGAGCGGGAAGCAGCCCGCCGAAGTTCCCCAACTGGGCGTCAGGGGCGGGAGCGTGCGGTCTAGCGTGGGTATCCGGTGATCAATACCGGGCCCGGGACCGCCGGTGGCCGGGCCCCACGTACCGAGGACGCCGATGTCCGGATTCCGCGCCGCCCGCCACGCCCCGTCGAGACACGCCGTCACGGGACCCGGCCGGCAGATACGCCCCCAGCTGCTGCGCGCCGCCGTACTGCCCACGCTCGCCGCCGGGCTCAGCGGCACCGCCGCGGTCATCTTCACCCTCCAGCTCGGCGGGGGCGCCGGGGAGCGCGACGCCCGGCTGTGGCCCGTCCTCACGGGCTGCGCCCTGCTCGTCGTCGGCGCCCTCGCCTGCGCCCTGCTCGGGGCGCAGCGGGCGGCCAAGGCCGTGCGCGACCGCTGCGAGGCCCTGCGCCGCTCCAGCGTGCGGGGCCGCCAGGAGCTGCGGACGGCCGCCGAGCGGCTGGAGCGCGGGGAGAATCCGGGACGGCCCGTGCGCGGGGGGCCGAGCGGTCCGCCGCCGGCCGCCGATCCGGCCGGGGTGGACGAGTTCTGGCTGCTCGCGCAGGAGCTGCGCGGCGCCCGCGAACAGGCGCACACGACCCTGGTGCGGCTGGCCGTCCCGGCCGCCCCGAGCGACAGCGACCGCAAGGTGGAGGTCTTCGTCAACCTCGCGCGCCGGCTTCAGTCGCTCGTGCACCGAGAGATCTCCCTCCTCGACGAGCTGGAGGACACGGTCGAGGACCCCGACCTGCTCAAGGAGCTCTTCCACGTCGACCACCTCGCCACCCGGATCCGCCGGCACGCCGAGAACCTCGCCGTGCTCGGAGGGGCCGCCTCGCGGCGCCAGTGGACCCGGCCCATCGACCTGAGCGAGGTGCTGCGTTCCTCGGTTGCCGAGGTCGAGCAGTACACACGGGTCAAGGTGGTGCCCCCGGCGGGCGGCACGGTGCGCGGACACGCCGTCGCCGACGTGGTGCACCTGCTGGCCGAACTCATCGAGAACGCCACCGTGTTCTCCGCCCCCGACACCGACGTCGTGGTGCGCGCGGAGCGGGTCACCGCCGGGATCGCGGTCGAGGTCGAGGACCGCGGACTGGGCATGCCCGCCGGGGAGCAGCACCGCATGAACGCCCTGCTGGGGGACCCCGATCAGGTCAGCGTGCGGCACCTGCTGGCCGACGGGCGCATCGGGCTGTTCGTGGTCTCGGCGCTGGCCCGCCGCCACGGCATCGCCGTCGAGCTGAAGTCCAACATCTACGGCGGGGTGCTCGCCGTACTGGTGCTGCCCCAGGGGCTGCTGGGCGCGGACGCGCCGAGCGGCGCCGACGCGCTGGACGGGGCGCGGGCCACCTCCTGGGGGACCGGCGAGGGCGGCGCGGTGCCTCCGCTGGAACCCGTACGCGTGCGCGTGCCGGGCTCCCGGCCGGAGCGGGAGCCCGAGCCGGAGCAGGGGCCCGTCGGGTGGTGGGCGCAGGCGACGGCCTCCGTGCCGGGGCCCCCCGCGGGCGGGCCGGTGCCCGCTTCCGTTCCGCCGCCCCCCGCCGTGGCCGTGACCCCCGGCGCGCCCGCCGCGGCCGGAGCGGCGGAGCCCGCGCCCGGACCCGTACGGCTGTCGCCCGCGGTGCCGTCGGAGGCCGGGAACGCGGTCCTACAAGCCCCGGCCGTGTTGCCCGCACCGGCACCCCGGCCGCAGCTGGCCACCCCCGCCCCCGCCCCCGCCGAGGCGGAGCGGCCGGCGTTGCCCCGACGCCGGGCCCAGCACCACCTCGCGCCCCAGCTGCGCGAGACCCCCGCCCCGCGCCGGGCACCCGAAACCGAGCAACCCGTGCACGACCCCGGCCTGATGGCGGCCTTCCAGCGCGGCTTCGGCCTCGCCCAGTCGGAGCAGCAGGCATGAACCGGGCCCCCGGCCCGGACCCCTCACCCCAGCAAGGAGCACACCCCCATGGCCGGAGAAGCGGCGACGAAGACAGGCAGCCTCTCGGACCTCGACTGGCTGCTCGGCGGCCTGGTCCAACGCGTGCCGTACACGCGCAGCGCGGTGCTGCTCACCGCGGACGGGCTCGTCACCTGCGTCCACGGACTGGACCCGGACAGCGCCGACCACATGGCCGCCCTGGCCTCCGGGCTGTACTCGCTGGGGCGCAGCGCCGGATCCCGGTTCGGGGACGGCGCCGAGGTCCGGCAGGTGGTGGTCGAGCTGGACACGGCGCTGGTGTTCGTCTCGGCGGCCGGGTCCGGGACCTGCCTGGCGGTGCTCGCGGACCGGGAGGCGGATGCGGGCGTCCTCGGCTACGAGATGGCGATGCTGGTCAAGAGCGTCCGCCCGTACCTGGCGGCCCCGCCGCGCCGGCCCGCGCACGTCGCCGACGCGGAGCGATGAGGGTCTGGGCACGGGGGGACAGGGGATCCGGTGCGGCGCGCGACACGCCCTGGCTGGACGATTCGGCGGGCCGGGTGATGCGCCCGTACACCGCCAGCGGCGGGCGCACCCGGGCGGCCGTCCACCTCGACCTGCTGTCGCTGGTGACCGCGACCGGGGTCCGTCCGCGCGTTCCGCTCGGCGCCGAGCACACCCTCGCGCTGCGGCTCTGCGCGGGCGCGGCCGGGGTGACCGTCGCCGAGGTGGCCGGGCAGCTGCGGCTCCCGGCGGTGGTGGTGAAGGTGCTGCTGTCCGATCTGACGCAGCACGGGGCCGTCTCGGTGCGGGCGCCCCGGTTCCCCGGCGGCGATTCCTTCGCCGACGACGACCAGACCCTGCTCCGGGCGGTGCTCGATGGCCTACGCCGGCGACTGTGACGCCCCCGCCCCGCCCGCGACCCTGAAGATCCTGGTCGCGGGCGGGTTCGGGGCGGGGAAGACCACCTTCGTGGGCGCGGTCAGCGAGATCGAGCCGCTGTGCACGGAGGAAGTGCTGAGCGGGGTGGGCGAGGGCAGTGACCCGCTCGACGGGGTGGAGGCGAAGGCAACGACGACGGTCGCGCTGGACTTCGGCCGGCTCACCCTCGACGACCGGCACGTCCTGTACCTGTTCGGCACGCCGGGGCAGCAGCGCTTCTGGTTCCTGTGGGAGGAGCTGTGCGCGGGCGCCCTGGGGGCCGTGGTGCTGGCCGACACCCGCCGGCTCGACGACTGCTTCCCCGCCGTGGACTTCTTCGAGCGGCGCGGGATCGCCTTCGTCGTCGCCGTCAACGAGTTCGACGACGCCCACCGCTACACCGCCGAGGAGGTCCGCGAGGCGGTCGGACTCGGCCCGCGGGTGCCCGTCGTCCGGTGCGACGCGCGACTGAGGGGTTCCGGTACGGGGACCCTCGCGGCCCTCGTCCACCATCTGCTGTCCACAGCGAAGCAAGCCCACTCGGATCCGGGGGAACCGCCATGACGTACTACGAATCGACCGGCCACCTGCTCCTCACCCCGGTGGACCGGGAGGCACCCGCGCGCGCCGTCCGGCTGCGCGAACTGGGCCTGGGGGAGCGGGCGGACGCGGAACTCGACGCCTTCGCGGCGAGGGTCGCGCGGACCCTGCGGACCCCGTACGCCGGTGTCAACTTCGTCGGGGAGGAACGGCAGTTCTTCGCCGGTCTGCACCACCGCCCGGACGCCGCCCAGGCGGGATACCCGGCGCGGGTGCTGCCCCGGGACCACGGCTACTGCCCGCACGTGGTGGTGCGGCGCCGCGCACTGGTGCTCCAGGACGTACGGGACTTCGCGCGCTTCGCGGGCAACGCGGTCGTGGACGAGAGCGGGGTGCGCTCGTACCTGGGGGCTCCCCTCACCGACCGGCGCGGCGTCGTCCTGGGCACGGTGTGCGCGGTGGACGTGGTGCCGCGGCGCTGGGGGACGGAGGGCCTGGCAACGGTCAAGGCGCTCGCCGCCGACCTGGTGGAGCTGATCCACGCGCGGGAGGACCGGGCCCGCTGACGACGCCGGGCCGGGCGGGGGTACGGGACGCACCCCCGCCCGAGGCCGTTCCGGCACGGTCAGCGCAGGAAGCCGCTGATCCGCTGCCGCAGCGAGGCCGCGTCCAGGCCGTGGGCGGCGGTGTGCTCCTCCATCGTGCCGTAGCGGCGCAGCTCGGCCCGGCCCACCCCGAGCGGCAGGATCCGGTGCGGCACGTCCATCAGGGCCTGCCCGGCGGCCGCCGCGGAGGTTCCGGCCAGGTAGGGCTCGACCAGGACCACCTCCGGCGCGGCCCGGCCCGCGGCGGCGCGCAGGGCCGCCTCGTCGAAGGGGCGCACGGTGGCCGCRTAGAGCACGGTGACGTCGAGGCCCTCGGTCGCGGCGAGGACCTCGTCGAGCAGCGGGCCGACGGCGAGGACCACACCCGCGCTCCCCGTCCGTACGGTCTGGAAGCGCAGGTCGCCGACGGGGCGCGGGGCGGAGTTCGACTGCGCGGTGAGCCGGACGTACACCTTGTCGTCCCCGGCGGCGTAGGCGTGGCGCAGCAGCTCCTCCGCCTCGTCGGGGTGGCCGGGCGTGTGGACCGTCCAGCCGTCGAGGGTGTCCAGCAGCGCCACGTCACCCGGCGCCATGTGGGTGAACCCGCCGGCCGGCCAGTCGTAGCTGGCGGCCGCGCTGACCAGGACCCCGCCCGTGCCCTGGTGCCCGAAGTCCAGCTTGACCTGCTCGAAGGGCCGCTCGACCAGGAAGCTGGCGAAGGTGTGGACCACGGGCCGCAGCCCGGTGAGGGCCAGGCCGCCGCCCACGCCGATGAGCAGCTGTTCGCGGATCCCGACGTTGATCACTCGGTCCGGGTGGCGCTGCCGGGCGGGCCGGAACCCGTCCATGGTGATCTCCGCGAGCACGACCGCCAGCCGGTGGTCCTCGTCGAGCAGCTTCGACGTGACCGACACGAACCGGTCCCGCATGGTGTCCATGACCTGCCTCCCTCAGAACTTCTTCTCGACACGGGCGACGACGGCGTGCGGCCGGCCCGGATGCGGTGCGGTGTAGGCGGCGTGCAGTGCCTCGTGGTCGCGCCCGTCGACGGTGACCGCCGACCAGCCGGCCGCCTCGAAGCGGGAGGCGATCCCGCCGCGCCAGCCGTGGGTCGCGGAGTCGTTGTCGATCACCAGGGTGTGCAGCCGATCCAGTCCGGCCGGGCCGGCGTAGGCGATGGCCTCGTGGTTGCTGCCCTCGTCGAGCTCCGCGTCCCCGATCAGCACCCACACGGCCGCCTCGTCCAGCCCCTGGGCGCGCAGCCCGAGCGCGGTGCCGACCGCGAGCGGCAGCCCGTGCCCGAGCGAGCCGCTGCCGATCTCCACGCCGGGGACCAGGGTGCGGTCGGGGTGGTGGCCGAGGGGGGAGTCGTAGGATCCGAATCCGGCCAGCCACTCGACGGGGAAGAACCCCTTCGCGGCGAGCACGGCGTAGTAGGCCATGGGCCCGTGCCCCTTGGAGAGCAGGAACCGGTCCCGCTCCGCGGCCCCGGCGCTCCCGGGCCCGACGCGCAACACCCGGTCGTAGAGCACCCACAGCGCGTCGAGCGTGGAGGTGGCGGCGGGCCCGTGCTTCTCCGCCCCTGTCATGAGCGCGATGAGCCGGCCCAGATCCTCGTAGCGGAACCCGGTGTCCGCGATTGCCTGTGTCATGCAACCACCATGCTTCCTCAAGCGGACTTGAGGTCAAGCCGTCGTCGCCGGATCCGTCACATCCGGCCGTCCGGGGAAACCCGCGCGCGACCACCCCCGGAAGTGCGGTATTGTTCTCGTGCTGGTCCGGCCAGGGGAAACCCCAGGTCAGCGACCATCGGGACGTGGCGCAGCTTGGTAGCGCACTTGACTGGGGGTCAAGGGGTCGCAGGTTCAAATCCTGTCGTCCCGACCATGCTTCATGCAGGTCGGAGGCCGTTCTCTCATACATGGGAGGACGGCCTTTTCCATGCCCGGAGTCCTGGTGGTCGCAGTGTGGTCGCACGCCCGCTTCGGGGTTGCTCCGTGGCTCGTTAGAAGCGGGTCGGGGCGGGGGAGCGGAGCCGGTTGAGGGCTTCGCGGAGGTGCTGGACGTGGTCGCGTGGTGGTCGCAGCCGTTCCAGCCAGGCCCGTCGGTCGTTTCGCTTCTGGGCCCGGGTGAGGGTGTGGTCGATGGTGTCGACGGCTTCGCGGGCGGCTTGTTGGGTGAGGTGGCTGTAGACGTTGGCGGTGGTCGACAGGGTGGAGTGCCGCAGCGTCTTGGAGACGACGGTCAGGGGCACGCCGGCGGTGATGGTGATGGTGGCGGCCAGGTGCCGTAGGTCGTGAACGGTCACCCGCGGTACGCCGGCTTCTTGGGACAACTGCCGGAGCCGGTCGAGGACGGTGTGGGGTCGCAGGGGTCGGCCGTCGGGTCTGCAGAAGACGAGTCCGGTGAATGGATCGCTGGGGTCGCTGTGGGGGCGGGCCCTTGACCGTGCCACTCGGCGGGCACAAGCCGGCGCCAGTCGCCGTGGGACCACGCGGAGGTGCTGCGGGCCGTGTCGCTCCCGTGCTCGTGGACCACGTGCGACCGCAGGCCACGATGCGTCGCCGTCCGAGTCGAAACATCCAGCCACCCGTCAGGCCACTGGCACTTCGAAGGGTGCGACCCGGGAACTGCTGTGGAGGGTGCGGTGCCGGCTGGGTGTCGTTCCGTAGTGCTCCAGGAACACCTGCCTCATCGTCTCGGCGGAGCTGAACCCGCAGCGCCTGGCGATCGAGGCCAGCGGCAGTGCCGTGGAGACGAGGAGTTGTGCGGCCGCCTCGGCTCGGGCGGTCCCTACGAACTGGGCAGGTGTCTGTCCGAGCTGGCCGAGGACAGCCGGGCCAGGTGGCGCGCGCTGACTCCCGCGTGCGCGGCGAGCGCGGTGGCGCCGAGGTCGTCGCCGAGGACCGTGACCACACCGCAGGTACCAACGTCTCTGCCTGACTGGGCATGGGAGCGCGCAGATGTCCGCCAAGCCCTCCGCACCCGCGATATCGGCACCGTGTTCCGCCACGGCCAGCAGTACAGCAGGGCCAGCCAGGCACGCATCGCGGCTGCCGTCGGCATGACGCAGGCCCGCGTCAACGCCATGGACAGCAAGGTGTCCCTCTGGAAGATCTTGGCACTCCGCCCGGTGGAGCGCTCTAGCTGACTGGCCAGTTCCTGGCGGGCGGTCGATGTCCTCGCACACCCGATTGAGCCTTTCCGGGGTCGTGCCGGGTGACGATCAGACGGGCGTGGGCTGTCGCCCGTCAGGGTGTTGTGGAGCCTGGCCAGATGGCCGAGGCGTCGTCGCGGTGCGGGTCGGGCAGCCGGATCGGGCGGACAGGGATGGTGCGTTCGCGGCCTTCGGTGGCGGCCGTCCACGGGGCGGGGTGCCCGGAGTAGCACAGGGTGGTCAGGACGAAGAGGCCGTCGGCGTAGACCTCGACGTACTCGCCAATGGTGAGGATGCGCAGCGTGGCGGCGGGTTCGGTCAGGACGGTCTCGCCGAGCCGGGTCCCCTCGGGGCCGGTGACCCAGAGGTTCTTGCCGTCGCAGCCGACAACGAGGGCGGGGCTGCCGTCCGGGGAATCGGTGCGGAGAATAACGTCGACGGGCCCGGTGAGGCCGATGTCGCCGACTGCGTGCGGGGCGGGGTGCTCCGTTTCCTCGCCGAGCCAGACGTCCAGGCCGGGCCACCATTCCAGGCGGGGCGTCGAACCGTCCAACATGACAAGGGACTTGGGCTGGGCGAGCATCCCGCGGCAGGTCTCGCCGGAGTCAGTGAGGCCGACCCGGCGAGGCGTAGTGTGCAGCACGACGCGGGAGCCATCGGGCGCGACGATGACGCGCGGGGCGTAGGCGCCGGCCGGGCCGAGGGGACCGCGGCGGGTCCAGGGCCCGCGCAGGCTGGGGGCGGTCCACGACTCGAAGCCGCGGGTCGCGCCGATGGAGCCGAGCAGCAGCCAGCTTCCGTCGTCGAGGCGTTCCAGGACCGGGCACTCCAGTTCATCGACGTCACCGGGGGAGATGAGCGGYGGATGGACGGTCCAGTGCTCCAGGTCCGCCGAGGTGGCCAGGGCGACACAGCCGCTGACCTCCACCGGGAGGGAGGCGTCGCTGGCGCAGACGACCATGACCCAGCCGTCCGACGCGTCATCGCGTACGACGAACGGGTCACGCCAGGCCATCTTCTCGCTGGTGCGGTACCAGCGCGGGTCCGCCTCGACGACCGGCCTGGTGCCATGGCGGCGCCAACCGGTGCCGTCCGTGCGGTCCGAGTACGCCAGTCCGACCGACTGGACCGGCCAGCCGCCCGGTGTGAGACCGAAGACGCCGGTGTAGAACATCGTCATCGCGTCGCCGTGCCGGATGGGATGCATGGTCCACACGGCCTGCTGGTCGAAGCGGCCGGGCAGGCCGTTGCCGAAGGCGGTGCCCTGGGGCTGCCAGTGGACCAGGTCGGTGGAGGTTGCCCGGCCGTAGGAGGTCTCCATCCGCAGATGATCGAACTCCGTTGTCCAGGGCCCCTGCAGGTGCAGCACCGCGTATGTGCCGTCCTCGTCCCGCAGGAGGGCGAAGTCGTTCACACAGAGGCCGGGCGGGGCGTATCGCATGCACATTCCTGTCGGCTCACAGCGCCCAAACGTATGCGCTGATGCTTGATAACAAAAAGGTCTCTCAAGGATCAGCCCAAGTAAATCCGAACGCAAACGCTTGCGCAACAACGAGGGCGGGTTTACGGTCACGTCACCTGCAGATCACATCGACGTGAAACCAACGGGAGGGAATGCGCCGTGACGGCCAGCATCACCGATGTCGCCCGCGCCGCCGGAGTCTCGACGTCCACCGTGTCCCGCGCGCTGCGCGGACGGCCGGGCGTGTCCGAGGAGGTGCGGGCGCAGATCGCGGCCCTCGCCGCCCAGCTCGGCTACACCGCCTCGCGTTCCGCGTCGAGCCTGGCCAGCGGGCGCACCTTCACCATCGGGGTCGTGGTCCCGTACGTGGGCCGCTGGTTCTTCGGCACCGTGCTGGACGCCGCCGAGCAGGTCTTCAGCGCCGCCGGGTACGACGTGCTGCTGTACAACCTGGGATCGCCGGAGACACGCAAGCGTTTCTTCACCAAGCTGCCGGTCCGCAAGCGGGTGGACGCCGTGCTGTCGCTCCTCATCCCTGACGAGGAGGAGTCGGCTGCACTGCGTTCACTCGGGGTGCCGCTGGCCACCACGGTCGGCGGAGCCCGGCTCGGCTTCACCGTCGTCGGCATCGACGACCGGGCCGGAACGGAGAGCGCCGTACGCCACCTGGTGAACCTCGGTCACCGACGGATCGGGATGATCAGCGGGTCCAGTGGGCCGCTGCACTGGACCACCCCCGTCGAAAGGCGCAGCGCCTACCTGGACGTCCTGACCGATGCGGGTATAGAGCACGATGCGGCCCTGGAAGCGGACGGCGACTACACCGTCGAGGGCGGTGAGCGGGCCATGACCGAGCTGCTGGCTGTCTCCCGCCCGCCGACTGCCGTGTTCGCGCAGTCGGATGAGATGGCGATGGGCGCACTGCGCGCCCTGCGCCGCCACCGGCTGAAGGTGCCGGACGACGTGTCCGTCGTCGGCTTCGACGACCACGAACTCGCCGACGTGGTCGGACTGACCACCGTCGCCCAGCCGGTTGCCGACCAGGGCGCCGAGGCCGCCCGGCTGCTGCTGCGGCAACTGGACGAACCCGACGCCGAGCCGCCGGGGCGGGTGCAGATGCCCATCCGTCTCGTCCTGCGCGAGACCACCGCCCCGCCGCGCCTGCGCGGCCCGAGGTAACCCCCGAGCGCCGCACCCCCACGCCCCGGAAAGCTCCCCCCGCACTTCGAACCCTCGCCACAGCACGGAGGCACAAACCCATGAGCTCGACCAACAGAAAGTACCGCCGTACCGTCCGTACGGGCCTGGCCCTCGCCCTCCCCGTGGTGGCGCTGGCCGCCTGCGGCTCGGGCGGCGGCACCGATGTCTCCGCCGAGGCCGGAAGCGGCAAGGGCACCATCAGCGTCTGGGCCCACCAGGGCCAGAAGAACGAGGCCAGTGCGCTGCAGAACGCGGTGAAGTCCTTCAACTCCTCGCAGGGCGACATCAAGGTCGACTTGAAGCTGATCCCCGAGGCCGACTACACCAAGACCATCACGGCCACCGACGCCTCCAAGCTGCCGGACGTGATGGAGTTCGACGGCCCGACCATGGCGAACTTCGTCTACAACAAGAAGCTCGCCCCCATCGACACGCACGTCTCCACCGAGACCATGGACAACGCCACCGACGCGAGCAAGGCGCAGGGCGAGGTCGGCGGCAAGCACTACGGCCTGGGCATGTTCGACTCCGGCCTGGGGATCTACGGCAACAAGAAGCTGCTCGACGCGGCCGGGGTGAAGTACCCGACCAGCCTGTCCAATGACTGGACGGCGACGGAGTTCACCGCCGCGCTGGGGGCGCTGAAGGCCATGGACACCGACGGCAAGACCCTCGACCTCCAGGAGACCGGCGGCTACGCCAACGAGTGGGGCACCTACGGTTTCGCCCCGGTCGTCTGGTCCGCGGGAGGTTCCCTCCTCAAGGACGGCAAGGCGGAAGGCGCCCTCGACACCCCGGCCGTGATCTCGGCCATGAAGACCTTCCAGTCCTGGAAGACGTATGTCGACCCCAACACCGACGGCAACGCCTTCGCCAAGGGCCGCGTCGCCCTGAGCTGGGTCGGCCACTGGATGTACCCCGCCTACAGCGAGGCCCTCGGCGACGACCTCGTCGTACTGCCGCTGCCCGACTTCGGCAACGGCCCCAAGACCGGCCAGGGCTCCTGGGCCTGGGGCATCGGCGCCCACAGCAAGAACGCCAAGGCCGCCGGCACGTTCCTGGACACCCTCCTGAACGACGCCAACATCACCGCCATGACGACGGCCAACGGGGCGGTGCCCGCCACCAAGACCGCGCTCGGCAAGAGCGAGCTCTACAAGCAGGGCGGCCCGCTCCAGCTCTACGCCGACCAGCTCGCCAAGCCCTGCGGCGACAAGGACATCACCAAGTCCTGCGTCGCCGTCACCCGTCCGGTGACCGCCGGCTACCCCCTGGTCACCTCGAAGTTCAGCGAGGCCCTGAACTCCATCTACGGTGGCGCCGACCCCGAGAGCGCTCTGCAAAAGGCCGCCCGCGCCATCGACCAGGACTTCTCCGACAACGCCGGCTACAAGATCCCTTAGGACCCATCGGCCCGGGCGGCCGCGGCTGCCGCGCCCACCCCGCCAGGAACAGGACCCTCCCGTGACATCCGTGGAACCCGCGCACGCCGCGCCGCCCGGCCCGGAGCAGGCCTCATCCGTGACATCCGTGACATCCGTGACATCCGTGACATCCGCGCGATCGACGCGATCAGCGCGGCCGGGCCGCAAGAACCGTGACTGGCTGCACGGACTACTCATGTCCGCCCCGGCCGTCGTCGGACTGATCGTCTTCGTCGGTGTGCCGTTCGGCTACGCCGTGGTGCTCTCCTTCTACAACGTCCGCCTCGGCTCCCCGCTGGAGCCCAGCTTCTTCGGCTTGGAGCAATACCGGAGGCTGTTCACCGACCCCGACCTGTCCGGCCCGTTCCTGCGGGCCCTGCTCAACAACCTGACCTTCGCCGTGTTCGTCGTACCCGTGCAGACGGCCCTGGCACTGGCCCTGGCGATCCTGCTCAACCGCAAGCTCAAGGCCATCGGATTGTTCCGGTCGCTCTTCTTCATGCCGGTCGTCTTCCCCATGGCGCTGGTCGCCGTGATCTGGCGACTCATACTGGCCCGCAGTGACCAGGGCATGCTCAACTCCGCGCTGGACGCGGTGAGTTTCGGCAACTGGGGCGCCTTCGACTGGCTCGGCGACTCCGCCACCGCGATGGCCTCGATCGTCGTGCTGTCCATCTGGCAGGGCGTCGGCTTCCAGATGGTCATCCTGCTCGCCGGCCTCCAGCAGATCCCGGGTGAGCTCTACGAGGCCGCCGAACTCGACCGCGCCAGTCGTTGGCAGCAGTTCCGCCACGTCACCCTGCCCGGCATCCACTCCACCCTCGTCTTCGTTGCGATGCTCACCTCGGTGCTCTCCTTCCGGGTCTTCGACCAGGTGTACGTCCTCGTCCGCGGGGGCGGTCTGGATGAGGACGCCACCCGCACCGTGATGTACCAGGCCGTCACCACCGCCTTCGACCAGAACAACATCGGCCAGGCGTCCGCGATCACCGTCGTCTTCTTCCTGATCGTCGTCGTCCTGACCCTCATCCAGCGCCGCGTCGTCCGGCCCGGAAACGAGGACTGACTCATGGGCACGACCCCTACGCCCCTGCGCCGCTTCACGGACTACGCCGTACTCAGCGTGCTGGCCTCCGTCTTCGTGCTACCGGTGATCTACCTGTTCCTGGGCAGCCTCAAGCCGTCCGACGAGATCCTGAACGGTCTCTCCGGCTTCCTCCCGACCGACCTGTCCTTCGACAACTACTCCGCCGTCCTGAGCAGCCTCAACTCCGACAGCACCGGCTATTTCTGGCGCTTCATGGGCATTTCGCTGCTGCTGGCGTTCGTGGTCGTGACGGGCGGCCTGTTCGTCAACTCGATGGCCGCGTACGGGCTGTCACGGCTGAAGTGGCGCGGACGCGAAGCCGTCTTCACGCTCATTCTGCTGCTGATGTTGGTCCCGTTCGAGTCGGTGGCCGTCCCGCTCTTCTACATGTTCAACGACCAGCGCAACACCCTCTACATCCTGGCGCTCCCCTTCATCGCCAACGCCTTCTCGGTCTATCAGTTCCACACGTTCTTCCGCTCGATCCCACCGAGCATCGAGGAAGCCGCCCGGATCGACGGCGCGGGCCCCTGGCGCACCTTCTTCGCGATCATCGTCCCGATGAGCAAGCCGGCCTTCGCCTCAGTGGCGATCCTGACCTTTCTTATCCAGTGGGGCTCGTTCCTGTGGCCTGTGCTGATGGTCTCCGACCCGTCGGTCCGCCCGCTGCCGCTGGAGATGAGCGTCTTCCAGGGCCAGCAGCCCCCGGACTGGGGCCAGATCCTCGCCTTCGGCGTCCTGCTGGTCCTACCGGTGCTGATCGTCTTCGCGTTCTTCCAGCGGTGGTTCGTCCAAGGCGTGGCCAGCTCTGCGGTCAAGGGCTGAGTCCGGCGCGTGTCCATCCGCAAGGTCAAGGACGAACGCTACGACCGAGCCCCCCGCACTGCGCTTTTACAGAGAGACAGCCCATGAACATCCCCACCAGCAGCGTCACCGTCCTCGGCGAGTGCGTCGCCGACGCCTTCACCGACCCCGCCCTGTCCAGCCCCGCCGATCTCGCCCTGCGCGTCCTGCCCGGTGGCGGCCCCGCCAACACCGCCGTTGCCCTCGCCCGACTCGGCACCCCCACTCGCTTCCTCGCCCGGATCTCCAACGACGTCTTCGGCACCCTCTTCCGCAACCGCCTCAGCGCCTCCGGCGTCGACCTGAGCGGCAGCGTGGCCGCCCCCGAGCCCAGCACCCTGGCCATCGCCGACCTCGACGAGACCCGCCAGGCCACCTACTCCTTCTTCGCCGACGGCGCCGCCGACTGGCAGTGGACCGCCGACGAACTGTCCGACACCGTGCCGGGCGAAACCGTCGCCGTGCACACCGGCTCCCTGGCGCTGATACGCCGCCCCGGAGGCAGCCACATCGAGGACTACCTCGCCAAGGCACGCGAGCACGCCACCGTGTCCATCGACCCCAACGTCCGCCCACTCCTCGTACCGCCCGCCGCCTACCACCAGCGGCTCCACCACTGGTGCGCCGTGGCCGACATCCTCCGCCTCAGCGAAGACGACCTCAGCTTGCTCCTCCCCGGGGCCAGCCCCGAACAGGCCTGCGATACCTGGCACGCGGCCGGCGCGCGCCTCGTCGTCATCACCCTCGGCGGACGCGGCGCCCTCGCCTCCCTCGACGGCGCACGCGTCACCGTCCCGGCCCCGGCCGTCGACGTCATCGACACCGTCGGCGCCGGAGACGCCTTCACCGCCGGCCTGCTGCACCGCCTCACCGCACTCGGACACCTCGGCGGCCGACTCGATGCCCTGACCCTCGAAGGCACCACCGACGCCTGCTCCTTCGCCGCCCGCGTCGCCGCCCTCACCTGCTCCGTCCCCGGCGCAGACCCGCCCTGGGCAGAACGTTTGGCGTCCCGGCCCGCCCAGAACCCGGGCGCACGAGGGAACATCCACAGCACATGAGCCTGGGAAACGGCGCCAACCCGTGGAGGAAGCGGACGGCCTCGTCAGCGGTCCAGATCCGCCGCTCTGGCGACGATGGACGGTGAAGAGCCGGAGGCTGGGACGGGTTCTGCTCGGGTTGCGCGGACTGGGGGGCGGGGGGCGGCCGACGGAAGTGGCGCCACACTGCTTCCTGAGCCGCTTCCCCTTGGCGGCAGTCTGTGATGGAGGGCGGCCCGGGGTCAGATGGTGCCCCTTGGGGACCACCTGGGGACCAGCGCACATGTCGACGGGTGCACAGCAGGTACGGAAGTGCACGCTGTGCACCCTCGAATTTCGGCCCATATCGCGATTTTTCCTCCGACCCGTCGATCTGGGGGTCAAGGGGTCGCAGGTTCAAATCCTGTCGTCCCGACTCGTAAGAGTCGTAGATCGAGGGGCCGTTTCAGAGAAATCTGAAACGGCCCCTCGCTCGTTTCCGGGACCGGGTCCGCCGGCAGCGCCGGCGCCGTGTCCCCCACACGGGAAAACGCGTGGACCGGGCGGGCGTGCTCGCGGGACACTGCGGTTCCTGGCCCGCACCCGGCGAGGTGACGGCGTCTCGCCCCACGAGGACGCAGGGTTGTGATGGGAACGGCTGAATCGTCCGAAGGTCCGACCGGCAGGGGTCCGGTACTCCTCGCACTCCGCTACTACGGCCGCGAACTGGTCCGGCTCCGCCGACTGGCGGGGCCGGCGATGCTGCTCCCGGCGCTGGGCAACATCGGCATCAACTACCTCGCGCCGCTGGTCGTCGCCAAGCTCGTCGGCCGCATCGCCTCGGGCGCCGGAGCGGGGGTGGGCCCGGCGTTGCCCTACGTGCTCGGTTTCGCCGGCGTCCTGTTGCTCTCCGAGGGGCTGTGGCGCCTCGGGCTGCACTTCCTGAACCGCGTCGACGCCCTCGGGATCGAGCGCCTGTACGTGATCGGCATGGACGAGCTGTTCGCCAAGGACGCCGCGTTCTTCCACGACAACTTCGCCGGATCGCTGACCAAGCGGGTCCTGAGCTTCGCGTCCCGCTTCGAGGAGTTCGTCGACACGCTGACGTTCTCGGTACTGGGCAGCCTCGTGCCGCTGCTGTTCGGATCGGTGGTGCTGTGGCAGTACGAACCGCTGCTCGTGGTCGGGCTGTTGTCGCTCATCGTCGTGACGGCGGTGTGCGTGCTGCCCCTGATCCGGCGCCGCCAGGCCCTGGTCGACCAGCGCGAGGAGGCGATCGCCCACGTGTCGGGCCACGTCGCCGACAGCCTGATGAACATGGACACGGTCCGGGCCTTCGCCGCCGAGGAACGCGAGGCCGCCGAGCACCGCTCGCGCGTCGCGCGCTCGCGCCGGCTCATGCTGCGGTCGTGGGACTACGGCAACCTGCGCATCGACACGCTCGTCGCGCCGATGTCCGTACTGACCAACGCGCTCGGCCTGCTGCTCGCCGTCGCGCTGGGCGGCGGGACGCACGGCGTGGAGGCGGTGGTCGTCGCCTTCACCTACTTCGCCAACGCCACGCGGATCATGTTCGAGTTCAACCAGATCTACCGCCGCCTGGAGAGCTCGATGACGGAGGCCGCGCAGTTCACCGCACTGCTGCTGACCCCGCCCACCGTGGTCGACCCGGCCGCGCCGGAGCCGCTGCGCTCCCGGGCCGGCGACGTCCGGTTCGAGGGGGTGACCTTCGCCCACGGGGGCGGGGAGCCGCTCTTCGAGCACCTCGACCTGGACGTGCCCGGCGGGACGAAGCTCGGACTCGTCGGCCGGTCCGGCGGGGGCAAGACCACCCTGACCCGGCTGCTGCTGCGGATGACCGACATCGACGCCGGCCGGATCACCATCGGGGGCCAGGACATCAGCCGGCTGCGCCAGGCCGATCTGCGCGGCCTGATCGCCTACGTACCGCAGGACCCGGCGATGTTCCACCGCACGCTGCGCGACAACATCGCCTTCGCCCGGCCCGACGCCACCGACGCCGAAGTCCGGCGCGCGGCCGAGGCGGCGCACGTCACGGAGTTCGCCGACGCCCTGCCGGACGGCTTCGCCACCATGGTCGGCGAGCGCGGCATCAAGCTGTCCGGCGGGCAGCGCCAGCGGGTCGCCCTCGCGCGGGCGATCCTGCGCGACGCGCCGATCCTGCTGCTCGACGAGGCGACCAGCGCCCTGGACTCCGAGAGCGAGCTCCTCGTCCAGGAGGCGCTGTGGCGGCTCATGGAGGGACGGACGGCGCTCGTGGTGGCACACCGGCTGAGCACCGTGGCCACCATGGACCGGCTCGTGGTCCTGGAGCGGGGACGGATCGTCGAACAGGGCACGCACCAGGAGCTGCTGGCCGCGGAGGGCGCGTACGCGAAGCTGTGGCAGCACCAGTCGGGCGGTTTCCTCGACGACGTTCCGGCCCGCTCGGACTCGCTCTGAATCAGCGCTCCTGGAGGTAGGCGGCGATCATGGCCAGGTCGTTGGCGATGGACAGCACGCCCGCGGGGTCGGCCGTCGGGGTGGAGGCGCCGTTGACGCCCGCGTAGAAGGTGTCGTAGCGGCCGTCGCCCTGGTCCAGGTATCCCGCGATGGTGATCGCCCCGACGGCCAGGCGGTCGTTGAGGGCGTCCGGGCCGACGGCCGCCCCGGTCTTCGCGAAGACCTTGCCGCGGGCCGGGCAGTCGCGGCAGTTGTCCGCCAGCAGCCCGTCGACGCCCAGGACGGGCAGGGCCTCCCGGAACCGTTCGGCCTCCGGAGTGCGCTGCCAGTACGTCAGCATCTGCACCAGCGCCCGCGGAGTGGCGCGGTCCGCGGGGTTGCCGCCCCGGCCGTCCAGCAGTTCCGCCTGCTCGCGGTCGACGCCCGCCCGGTCCAGGAAGCCGGCCAGCACCGGGAAGCCGTCCATGCACTGCCGGCTGCCCGCGGTGACGGCCAGCAGGCACATGTCGAGGTTGGCGCCCAGGTTGTGGCTGACCTTGAGGATGAGCGTGGCGTACTGGACGAACGGCGGGGAGGTGTACGCGGCCACGCGCGGCCGGCCCCGGTAGTCCCGCGGCAGCCGGCCGACCGGGTCGGGGCCCGTCGGGGGTGCGGTGACGCCCACCCCGGCCCGCGCCAGTGCCTCGATCAGGGCGGTGCGGCCGAAGGCCGCCGGATCGGTCACCGGGGCCGTGCGCAGCAGCGGCTGCGCGTCCGCCGCGATCGTGCCGGAGAGCCGGATCCGGGTGCCGCCGCCGGTGGTCGTCACCGTCACGGCGGCCGGGCGGCCCACCGCCACGGTCTTCACCGTCGAGGTGACCTCGTACGGGGCGACCTTGGGCCGCCAGTCCAGGCGGGCGGCGGCGCCGGGACGGTCCCCGGGCGTGGTGAGCAGGTCGATCAGGTTGTCGTTGACGATCAGCGGGGTCGGGGTGGGATCGAAGACCGGCTCCGGGAGGAAGAGGCGGTCGTCGACGATCACGTCGCCGTCGACGCGGGTGATGCCGGCGCCGCGCACCTGGCGGGCGATCAGGTCGATGCCGGCGAGGGGGTTCTCCGGGGTGAGCGTGGCGCCCGGGAAGTCGTTGGCGTAGGTGTGGTCGAGGTCGGTGTAGGCGACCGTGCCGTCGGGGGCGGTCCGGCCGCCCATCGTGAGGTCGCCCTGCGCGACCAGGTCCAGGTCGCCGGTCAGCGTGCCGCCGCGGCGCTCGCCGACCGCGTAGAGCGGGGTCACGAAGCGGTGGTCGGCGCCCAGGGTCCGCCAGGTTGCGGACACCCCGAACAGCTTGGCCGTCGACCCGGGGATGAAGAACGTATCCGGCGACATGCTGTGCACCACCCGGCCGCCGGCGGGGTCGGTCTCCAGGAGGCCCCACCGGGCGTGGCGGTACTCCGGCTTGTGCATGATCGCCGTGATCCGGGGGTCGAGCCCGCCGGCCGCGTCTTCCGCGGACGCCGCGGTTCCCGATCCGGCGGCCGGGCCCGAGGCCAGGGCCGCGAGCAGCAGGGCCGCGCAACCGGCGGCGACGCGGCGTCTGAGGGATCCGGCCTTCGCTCCTCGCACCACAGCGCGCCCCCGTTCCTCGCGACGGTCGCCTGTCCGGGTCTGCGACCAGCGTGGCACGTCCCCCGACGGGCCGCACATCACCCGTCCGCCGACACGTCCGAGGGGGCCGGGGCCCCGCCCGCGGACCCCCGCGGCGCGGCGCGGGCGCGGCGGCGCGGGGGCGCGGGGGTGGGATCAGCTCTTGCCGAGGAGGGTGTTCATGCGGGTGATCTCGGCGCTCTGGGAGCTGATGATGGCGGCGGCCATGTCCTTCGCCGGCCCGTACGCACCCGCGGACTGCTCGGTGCGGGCCATGGCCACGGCGCCTTCGTGGTGCTTGACCATCATCCGGAGGAAGGCCCCGTCGAATTCCTTGCCGGAGGCCTTGGTGAGTTCGTCCATCTCACCGCCCGTCATCATTCCGGACATGGCGTGCCCGCCGTGACCGGCGTCGGCGGCGGGGACCTGCTGCCCCCAGGCCGTCAGCCAGCCCGAGAGCGTCTTGATCTCCGGGTCCTGCGCCTTCCTGATCTCCTCGGCGAGCGCCTTGACCTCGGGCGATTCGGCGCGGGTCGCGGCCAGGCCGGCCATCTCGACCGCCTGGCGGTGGTGGGGGACCATCCCCTGGGCGAAGGCCGTGTCGGCGGCGTTGTTCCCGCCCTGGCCGGGCGTGGCGGAGGCGGTGGACGGGGCGGAGGGCGTGGCGGACGCCGGGGAGCCGGCGGCGTGGCCGTCGTGCACGGGGGCGCCCGCGGAGGAGTCCTTCGCGGAGTCGGTGCCGCAGGCGGCGAGGACGAGGGCGGCGGTCGCCGCCGCGGCCACGGCGACGGTGCGGCGGACGAGGGAACGCTGGATGGTCATGGTGGTGCTGCTCCTGTGCTGGGGTCTGAGGAATGGCTTGGCGGCACGGGTGCCGGAGCCGTCTCATATGCGCAGGAGCCGCAGTTCGCTGAGGGAGGGAGGGGCGCGCCCCCGGACCGCGGACCCGGGTGCGGTCACGTGCGCGGCCGCTGCCATGGCCGGGAGGTCCCCGGGGGCGGGCGCAGGGGCGGGCAGGACCGGGGCTCCGGCCGTGCCGGGCGCCGCGCAGGTCGGGTCGGCGYGCAGGCCGTGCCCGTCGGCGCCGCCCTCGTCGGGGCAGGCGCAGGGACCGGCCGGGACGTGGTCCTCGGCCGCCCGGTGGGCGGCCGGCGCCGCGGCGGGCGTGGTGTGCCCGGAGGCCGGCGTCAGCGGCCCGGGGCCCAGGCCGTGCATGGCGACGATCCCGGTGAGCAGGGCGAGCAGCAGGAACAGGCGCGCGGGCAGCCCGTGCCGCCCGTCCCGTCGCTCCGCCCGTGTGCTCATGCCCGCATCGTAGGCGACCGGCCGCAGATACTCCAAAGGGGTAGGGGGTATGCGGCGCTGCCGCCGGGTGTCAGGCCGGCGTGGCGCGGACGAGGACCAGGGAGCCCTCGTAGGCCGGGAGGCGGCGCAGGTGGCCGTGCCGCTCGTCCCAGGCCCCGGAGTCCAGGTCGCGCCGCAGGGATGCGGTGAACCGCCGGCGCACCCCGTCGTCGACGAAGCTCCACGCCGAACAGGCCTGGCGGGCGGCCGGGTCGAGGAGCATCTCGGGGCGGCCGTAGTACGCCTCGTTGAAACCGTCGGTGCAGTCCAGCGGAATCGGGACGGATTCCACGGTTCCGGTGCCGCCGAGGGCGCTGGCCATGTCCTCGATCGGCGGGTAGCGGCGCGCCTCGGTGTCCAGTACCTCGGGCGCGTAGGAGTACAGCCAGAAGTCGCGCACCAGCTTCGGATCGCAGGTCAGGATGACCACCGGGCCGCGCGTCACGCGCCGCATCTCGCGCAGGCCGGCCCGCGCGTCGGTCCACTGGTGCACGCTGAAGAGGGTCATCGCGCCTTCGAACTCCCCGTCCGCGAACGGCAGGTCCTCCGCCACCGCGTCGACCGCCCGGGGCAGTCCGGCCGGGCGCTGGGCGCGCATCGCGCGGGAGGGTTCGACGGCGGTGACGGAGCGGGCGGCCCCCTCGTAGGATCCGGAGCCGGCGCCCACGTTGATCACCGTACGGGCGTCCCCCAGGGCATCGGCGATGTGCCGGGCGATCCGGGGGTCGGGGCGCCGGTGGCCCGAGTAACCGCTGCCGATGCGGCCGTAGTCGACGTCTCCGGCGCTGCCGTCCGCCCGGCGCTCGCTCATGGGGTCCACCTCGCTCGGTGCAGGAGTCGGAGGAGCGGCACGTCGCCGGTCCGCCCTGCCTGCTCATATCGTGCATCTGCCATGCCAAAATCGGCAATGGACTGGCAACTGCTTGGCTGGATAGGCGAATGAGGTCGTATTTGGTTGAGTGGTGTTCCGGCTCAGGGTAACGTGGCGTGGCCCTTCGGCTGCTAAGGCTGCCTCGGCTGCTTGGGCTCCCTCGGCTGTTTCGGCCCCTTCGGTCCGATAGGGCGGCCCTCGTGGAGTTCCAGCGGACCCGAGTCCCGGGCCTTGGCCTTCAGGCAGGCCTTGATCTGACGGCGCAGCAGCGGCTTGACCAGGCCGCGCAGTTCGTCGCGGCGCGCCGTGCGCCACCGCAGCAGCTCGGACGGCTGCAGGCGGATCCGGGCGAGGGCGTCCGGGTCGAGGACCCCGCCGTCGTAGAGGAAGCGGATCCGTGCCGGGAAGCCGGGCCGGTGGGACCAGTTGACGGCAAGCAGGCGCCCCGGACTCAGTTCCAGGCCGATCTCCTCGCGGACCTCGCGCGCGGCCGCGGCCCGGGGGGTCTCGCCGAGGTCGCTGTCCACACCGCCCCCGGGCAGCAGCCAGCGGCCCGGTTCGCCGTAGCCCGGCTGCACGAGCAGGACCGCTCCGGCCCGATCGGTGAACAGCACGTTGGCGGCGGTGACGGCCTTGGGCCGGGCCGCGCGGTGGCCGGCCTCGTCGTAGCCGCCCGCGTGTTCCAGGGCGGCGCGGGCGGCCGGGTCGAGGCCGGCGGGGGAACCGGGCTGGGGGACGCCGCCGACCAGGTGGGCCAGGGAACCCGAGCGCAGCGCGGCCACGGCGGCGCGCAGCCGGGGGGCGATCCGGTCGGGGAGCCGCTCGGCGGCCTCCTCCGGGGTGAGCCAGTGGGCCTCCGTGATCTCCCCGTCGGCGAAGGAGATCCCCGCGATCCGGGCCGGGTCGAGCGGTCCGACCAGGTGGACGTGGACCACGAGCGAACGGCCCAGCGAGCCGGGCGGGCAGGAGTCCACCGCGAGCAGCCGGCCGACCGGGACGGACAGGTCCAGCTCCTCCTTCAGTTCGCGGGCGAGCCCCTCCTCCGGGGTCTCGGTGTCCTCCACCGTGCCGCCGGGCAGTTCCAGGCCGTCCTTGTAGGACGTGGTGAGGACCAGGACCCGGCCGTGGAGGTCCAGCACGATCCCGGTCGCGGCGACGAGGGGGCCCGCCAGGCCGGCGTAGTACGCGCGCACCGACGCGGAGGAAGCGGAGGAAGGGGACGGGGCGGGGTTCGAGGACGGGGACGGCGCGGCGGGGTTCGAGGACGGGCGGTCGGGCACGGCGGCGGCTCCTGGAGGCGGCGGCGTGCCGGGTACGGGCAGCACCCGGCCGTCAGGCATCAGTACCACGGCCGCCGGGCCGGCCGGGCGGCTCAGCCCCCGGTCAGGCCCGTGCCAGCAGCATGCCGCCCATCGTCACCATGGTGGCGGCCACCAGGCCGTCCAGCACCCGCCAGGCCCCCGGCCGGGCGAGCAGACCGCTCAGCAGCCGGGCGCCGTAGCCGAGCGCGCCGAACCAGATCAGGCTGGCGAGGGCTGCCCCGATGCCGAAGGCCCAGCGCAGGTCGCCCCGGTCCGCGGCCAGCGACCCGACCAGCAGGACGGTGTCCAGGTACACGTGCGGGTTGAGCCAGGTCATCGCCAGGCAGGTCAGCACCGCCGTACGGGCGGAGCCGGCGGCGGCGCCCCCGGCGCTGAGGGCCGCGCCCGCGGCGGGGCGCAGCACCCGGCGCGCCGCGAGGATCCCGTAGCAGACGAGGAAGGTGCCCCCGGCGATCGCGACGGCGGTCAGGGCGGCCGGCCAGGCGGTGACGAACGCGCCGACCCCGGCCACGCCGAGGGTGATGAGCAGCGCGTCGGAGAGGGCGCAGATGGCGACCACGGCGAGCACGGCGTGCCGACGCGCCCCCTGGCGCAGGACGAACGCGTTCTGGGCGCCGATGGCGACGATGAGGGAGAGGCCGGTGCCGAAACCGGCCAGGGCCGCTGTGGTGATGCCGTTGTTCATGGAACCGACCGTAGACACGGCGTGGGGCCGCGTACAGCTAAAGATTTTTACGTACCATTAGCGCCCGTGATGGACGAGCTCCCCCTCGAACAGGTGCGGACCCTGCTCGCGGTCGTCGACGAGGGCACCTTCGACGCCGCGGCCTCCGCCCTGCACGTGACCCCCTCCGCCGTCAGCCAGCGGGTGAAGTCCCTGGAGCAGCGCACCGGGCGGGTGCTGCTGATGCGGACCAAGCCGGTGCGGCCGACCGAGTCGGGGGAGGTGGTGATCCGCTTCGCGCGGCAGCTGGCCCGCCTGGAGCGCGACGCGCGGGCCGAGCTGGGGATGGGGGCCGCCGACGGACTCGGCCCGGTGCGGCTGCCGATGGCGGTGAACGCGGACTCGCTCGCCACCTGGTTCCTGCCCGCGCTCACCCGGGTGCCGCAGGACCCGCCGGTCTGCTTCGAGCTGTACCGCGAGGACGAGGGCCATACGACGGCGCTGCTGCGCGAGGGCCAGGTGATGGCGGCCGTCACCTCCTCCCCGGACCCGGTCGCGGGCTGCACGGTGCGGGCGCTGGGTCTCGCGCGCTACCTGGCGGTGGCCAGCCCCGGCTTCGTCGCCCGGTACCTGACGGGAGCGCCGGCCCGGGACCTGTGCGAGGCCCCGCTGATCGTGTTCGACCGGCGGGACGAACTCCAGGACGCCTTCGTGCGGGGGCTGACCGCCGGCGCCGCGGGCGCCTCCCGGGCCCGGCACCACGTGCCGACCTCGGAGGGCTTCCGGGACGCGGTGGCCGCCGGGCTCGGGTGGGGGCTGGTGCCGCAGACCCAGGCGGATCCCCTGATCCGCTCCGGGCGGCTGCTGGAGCTGGCACCCGAGCGCCCGCTGGACGTACCGCTGTACTGGCAGCAGTGGAAGCTGGACTCGCCCGCCCTGGCCCTCGTCGCGCGGGTGGTCGCCGAGAGCGCGCAGGAGGCCCTGAGGCCGGTGTGAGCGGGCGAACCGGTTCCGCGGTGGCAGACTGGCCGCTGATCCGCCGAAGGGGAGTACGTCCTTGTCCATGTTCAGCAACCTGCGCCGGGCCGTTCGACGCGGCTACCAGCGGGCCGTCGACCTCAGCCACCCCGCCCGCTCCCCGCTCGGCAGCGCCGTCGTCAACTGCCTCGTCTACCGCGACGGCATCCGCCAGGAGGACTGCGCCGAGGTGGAGGAGGCGCTGCGGCGGGTCCGCAAGACGGGCGACGGTTTCGTCTGGATCGGCCTCCACGAGCCGTCCCAGGCGGAACTCGCCGGACTCGCGGAACTGTTCGGGCTGCACCCGCTCGCCGTCGAGGACGCCGTCAACGCCCACCAGCGCCCCAAGGTGGAACGCTACGACGACACCCTCTTCGCCGTCTTCAAGACCGTGCGCTACGTCGAGCACGAGGAACTGACGGCGACCAGCGAGGTCGTCGAGACCGGCGAACTGATGGCCTTCGTCGGCGCGGACTTCGTGATCACCATCCGGCACGGCGGCCGCGGCACCCTCGGCCCCGTCCGGGAGGCCCTGGAGGCGCAGCCGGAGCAGCTGGCCAAGGGCCCGGCGGCGGTGCTGCACGCCATGGCGGACCACGTCGTCGACGACTACGTGGCCGCCACCGAGGCCGTGCAGAACGACATGGACGCCGTCGAGACGGCCGTGTTCAGTGAGCACGGCGGGCGCGGCGACGCGGGCCGGATCTACCAGCTCAAGCGCGAACTCCTCGAACTGCGACGGGCGGTGGCGCCGTTGAGCCGACCGCTCCAGCACCTCGCCACGGAGCCGATACCGGTCATCCCGGCCGAGGCCCGCGCCTACTTCCGCGACGTCTCCGACCACCTGTTCCGCGCCACCGAGCAGATCAACGCCTACGACGGCCTCCTCGACTCCGTCCTCCAGGCGCACCTCGCGCAGGTGACGGTCGCCCAGAACGAGGACATGCGCAAGATCACCGCCTGGGCGGCGATCGTCGCCGTCCCGACCATGGTCTGCGGGGTCTACGGCATGAACTTCGACAACATGCCCGAACTGCACTGGACCTACGGCTATCCGATCGTGGTCGCCGTGATGGCGGCCGCCTGCTTCGTCATCCACCGCGGGTTCCGGCGCAACGGCTGGCTCTGAGCGGGGGCCGCGCCCGCGGTCGGAGCGGCCGGGGCCGGCCGGTGCGAGCGGACGCGCCCGGCCGGAACGACCGGCCGGTCCGGGACCGCCCGGCGCTCCGCCCGTGAGTCCCGGGGCCGGTGTCACAGGCGTGTCCTAGCCTCGGGGGCGAACGGCTCCCACCACCACGCGGAAGGCGGGCACGATGGCCTCGCTGCCACAGAAGATCACCCCGTTCCTGATGTTCGAGGGCAGGGCGGAAGAGGCGATGACCCTCTACACCTCCCTGTTCGAGGACTCCGGGATCCTCGACGTCACCCGTTACGGGGCCGAGGGGCCCGGCGAGGAGGGCACGGTGGTGAAGGCCACCTTCTCGCTCGCCGGCCAGCGCCTCATGTGCATCGACAGCCACGTCAAGCACGCCTTCGGCTTCACCCCCGCCGTGTCGCTCTTCGTGGAGTGCGAGAGCGTCGCCGAGATCGACCGCCTCTACGGGGCCCTCGCCGAAGGGGGCGAGGAGCTGATGCCCCTGGACTCGTACGGCTTCAGCCCCCGGTTCGGCTGGCTCAACGACCGCTTCGGCGTCTCCTGGCAGCTGAACCTCCCGGCGGGCCCGGCGGACCCGGCGGACCCGGCCGCCGCCCCGGGCGCCTGATCAGGGGCGCCGGGCTCGGTCCAGGAGCGGTCCGGGGCGGCCTCGTACTCCGCGAGGCCCGCCGGTCGTCCGGGTCGGGGGCCGGCCGTCAGTGGGGGAGGGGGAGGAGCATCAGTGGGGGGCCGGTCGGGGCGGGGGAGCCGCCCGCGGGTTCCAGGGTCAGGCCGACCGCCGTCGCGCGGCCCAGGGGAGCCGTCAGGACGGTCGCGCCGTCGCCGCCCATGAGCCCCGCCGGCCGCATCGTGCCCCCGTCGGCCAGCCACAGCTGGTAGGTCCGCCCCTCCGGAGCCGCCGGCAGCCCGGAGCCGAGGAAGGCCGCCCGGTCCCGGGAGGGGGACGCCACCACCGTCGCCGTGGCGCCGGACGCCGACCGCCTGATCACCGTACGGGCGTCCGGCGCGGCCAGTACCGCCGTCAGGTCCTGGAGCGCTTCGGCCGACTGGCGGGCCCGCTGGTGTTCCCACACCGCCGTCCCGCCCAGCGCCAGCACCCCGGTCAGGCAGGCCGCGAGCGCCAGCGGCAGCGCACGGCGGCGCAGGGTGGCGATGCCCCGGCGCGCCGGCGACAGCTGCCGGACCCCGTCGATGCGCCCCAGGACCGCCGCCCGCATCCCCGGTGGGGCGGGCAGCGCCACGCCCGCGCCGAGCCGGGCGGCCGTCGCCGCGAACTCCCGTACGTCCTGCGCGCATTGGGGGCACCGCTCCACGTGCCGCTCGAACGCGTCCCGTTCGGCCCGGTCCAGCGCGTTCAGGGCGTAGGCCCCGGAGAGCGCGTGCAACTGCTCGGCGCCGGTTCTCGTGCGGCTCATGCCGTGACCCCCATGCAGTCGCGCAGCCGGATCAGCCCGTCGCGCAGCCGTGTCTTGACCGTGGGCAGCGGGGTGTGGAGGGTCTCGGCGACCTCCCGGTACGTCAGCCCCCCGTAGTAGGCCAGGCTGACGGCCTGGCGCTGGAGTTCGGTCAGTCCGCGCACGCAGCGGCGCACCTGTTCCCCCTCCAGCCGGATCTCCACCTGCTCGCTCACCTCGTCGTAGGGGCGGGCGTGTTCGCGTGCCGCGGTGTCCTGTTCGCGGGCGGTCGCGGCCTGCGCCGAGCGGACCCGGTCCACCGCGCGCCGGTGCGCGATGGTCAGCACCCAGGTCATGACGGTGCCCTTGTCGGGGCGGTAGCGCGGGGCCTGTCGCCAGACCTCGATCAGGACCTCCTGGGTGACCTCCTCGGACTGCGCCCGGTCCCGCAGGACCTTGACGACGATCCCGTGGACGGGGCCGGCGATCACGTCGTAGAGCGCGGCGAAGGCGTCCTGATCGCCGCGGGCGACGTGCTCCATGATGCCGGGGAGGTCGGGGGCGGACCGTTCCTGCGGTGCGCCGAAGGGGATCGGCCGCCTCACGCGCGCCCCCTCCTGCCGTGACCTGCGGGGCGGCGTCGCGTACGGGTCATGGCGGTCCTCCGGGACGGTGGCGGCGTCGGTCATGGAGGACTTCGGAGCCGCCGCCCGAGCGGATTGGTCTCCTCCGGACTTCTTTCCCGGGGGGTGTCGGCCGCCGCCGATGTCTGGTAGGAAAGTTTCCTAACGAAGCCGGGACAGGCTCAACCACCGTACGGAGGCCCTGTGTTCACTCCCCGCCGCAAGACCATGACGATCGGCGCCCTGATCGGCGCCGCGCTCCTCGCCGCCCCCGTCGCCGCGCACGCCACCGCCGCACCGGCGGCGGCACCGGCGGCGGCCTCCCCCGCCGCGGCGGCGGCGACCGGGCTCGACGACCCGGCGAAGAAGGACATCGCCATGCAGATCGTCTCCAGCGCGGAGAACTCCTCGCTGGACTGGAAGGCGCAGTACAAGTACATCGAGGACATACGCGACGGGCGCGGCTACACCGCGGGCATCATCGGCTTCTGTTCCGGCACCGGCGACATGCTCGACCTCGTCGAGTACTACACGCAGGTCAAGCCCGGCAACGTGCTCGCCAAGTACCTGCCCGCCCTGCGCAAGGTCAACGGCGGCGACTCGCACGCCGGCCTCGACCCCAACTTCACCAAGGACTGGGCCAAGGCCGCCGCCGACGGCGAGTTCAAGAAGGCGCAGGACCACGAGCGCGACCGCGTCTACTTCAACCCCGCCGTCGGCCAGGGCAAGAGCGACGGCGTCGGCACCCTCGGCCAGTTCATGTACTACGACGCCATCGTCATGCACGGCGACGGCAGCGACTCCACCAGCTTCCGCAACATCCGCAAGCGGGCCCTGAGCAAGGCCAAGCCCCCGGCCCAGGGCGGCAACGAGACCACCTGGCTCAACGCCTTCCTCGACGCCCGCGTCTGGGCGATGAAGCAGGAGGAGGCGCACAGCGACACCAGCCGCGTCGACACCGCGCAGCGGGTCTTCCTGAAGAAGGGCAACCTGAACCTCAACACCCCGCTCGACTGGAAGGTCTACGGGGACTCCTTCCACATCGGCTGACCACCCCCCACCCGCCCGCGCCGCGGCCCGGGACGAGACCCCTCTCCGTCCCGGGCCCCGGCGCGGCGGCGCAGCGCCCAGCCGGCCAGCACCGCCGCGCCCGCCAGCCCGTACGCCACCTCCACGGTCGCCCCGCCCAACGGCACCCGGCCCACGTACACGACCGCCCCGGCGACGGCCACCCCCAGCCACTCGGCCCGGCCGTCCAGCGCCACCAGGGCCACCAGCAGCAGCGCGTACCAGGAGTACCCCGGGGTCATCAGCAGGAAGGCCGTCCCCGTCACCAGCAGGGCCCCGCTCCACGGCCGTTCGGGATCCCCGCGCCACCAGACGTACGCCACCACCACCAGCATCCCGGCCACCACCGCCGGGACCGCCCAGGCGTCCGGCAGCACCAGCCGCAGCAGCGCGTACCGGCCGCCCGCGCCCGGATCCCCGTACCCCTCCTCCTCGGCGTAGCCTCCCAGGTAGCCGAAGACCGACGAGCGCGACCACAGCACGTACGGCAGGTACGCCAGCCCCACCACCGCCGCCGCGGGCAGCAGCAGCACCGCAGCGTCCCGCCACCGCCGTACGCCCGCCAGCGCGCCCGGCAGCAGGACCGCGGGCAGCAGCTTCGCCGCCACGGCCAGGCCGAACAGGGCTCCGCCCAGGGCCCGTCGGCGCACCACCACCCCCAGGGCGGCCACCGACAGCAGCACGGCGAGCCCGTCCACGTGCGCGTTGTTCACCGCCTCCACCGCCACCGCCGGACACCAGGCCCACCAGGCCGCCGTACGGGGGTCCGCGCCCCGGCGCCGCAGGATCAGCAGCAGCGCCACGGTCACCGCGAACGCCGTCAGGGCCCCGCCGGCCTGGAGCGCCTTGTGGCGCACACCGGGCGGCGAGAGGAAGTGCACCAGGGCGAAGTACCCCTCCGCGACGGGCGGGTAGATGGTGTGCACCGCGGGCCGGTTGATCCGGGTGCAGACCCCCGGCTCGACGACGACCCGGGCGGGTCCGGCACAGGCGGCGGGAGTGTGGGGGAAGAGCCAGCCGTCGCGCAGGGGCCGCAGCACCGGATCCGCCGGGGCGCGGTCGTACGGGGAGGTACCGGCGGCCTGGACCCGGCCGTCCCAGGCGTAGCGGAAGGAATCGGTACTGGTCAGCGGCGGCCCGGCGAGCCCCGCCCCGGCCACCGCCAGCGCCCCGGCCAGCAGCAGGGGGACCACGCGGCGGGCCGGCACGCGGCGCAGCGACCACACGGCCGCCCCGAACAGGGCCCAGGCGGCGGCGTACCAGCCGAGGAGCCCGGCCGGGTCGGTGAAGTACGCGTCGTAGCGGACGGCGGCGACGAGCACGCCGGTCAGCGCGGTGAGCAGCAGCGCGGTCACGGCGACCGGGATGCGGGCGGCGGCGCGGGGGCGGGGGCCCGGACGGGGGCGCAGGCGGAGGCGGGGGTGGTCCATGGTCGCCAGCCTGGCAGCGCGGGCCGCCGCAAGACCCCTGACCGGGCCCGGCGTCCGCGTTTCGTAAGGTGCCGGACGGCCCGCGGCGGCTCCCTGGACGGTGTGATGGGGAGCATGACTTCCGACCCCCCATCGCCCTGTGACCCGTCGCCCACGGACGGCCCGTCGCCGTCGGGCGGGCCTGGGAACGATCCCGCGAACGACCCGGCGAGCGGCCGCATGAAGGCGGCCCTGGCAGCCGTGCGCCCGCCCGGTTCCTCCGGCCGCCTGCACGACGCCCGTACCGCCACCGCCGTCGGCCGCCCGCTCGCCGCCGCCTTCGCCGTCTGCTTCGTGACCGGGCTGATCAGCCACTACCTCCAGCACCCGCCCGCCTGGGCCGCCGACTCCCTCCCCACCCGGCCCGCCTGGGGCTACCGGCTCAGCCAGGGCCTGCACGTCGCCTCCGGGATCGCCGCGGTCGTGCTGCTGCTCGTCAAGCTGTGGACCGTCTACCCCCGGCTCTTCGCCTGGCCGCCCGTGCGCGGCGTACGGCACGCCCTGGAGCGGCTGTCGGTGGCCGTCCTGGTCGCGAGCGCCGTACTGGAGGTCTCCTCCGGACTCCTCAACATCGTGCAGTGGTACCCCTGGCCGTTCGGCTTCGTCGAGACGCACTTCGCCCTCGGCTGGGTCGTGACCGGGTCCATCCTGCTGCACATCGCCCTCAAGGCCCCGGAGATCAGGGACCACTGGACCGCGCGTTCGCCCGGCACCCGCCTGCTGCCCGCCGCGGACGGGCCGGACCGGCGCTCGCTGCTCCTCGGGACGGCCGCCGCCGTCGGCGCGGTCACGGTGACCACCGTCGGCCAGTCCTTCACCCCGCTGGCGTTCCTCGACCTGCTCGGCCCCCGGCACCCCGGCCACGGGCCGCAGGGCCTGCCCGTCAACCGGACGGCCGCCGCGGCCGGGATCGGGCCCGACCGGCTGCGCGACTGGCGGCTGGAGGTGCGCGGCCCCCGCCCGTACAAGCTGACGCTCGCCCAACTGCGCGCCCTGCCCCAGGCGCGGGCCGATCTGCCGATCGCCTGTGTGGAGGGCTGGAGCGCCCAGGCGGCCTGGAGCGGGGTGCGGATCCGGGACCTGCTCGCCCGCGCGGGAGCACCGCCGGGCGCCGGGCTGCGCGTCACCTCGATGGAGACCGGCGGGGCCTACCGCGTCATGGAGATGGGACGGGACCACGCCGAGGACCCGCTCACCCTGCTCGCGCTGGAACTCAACGGGCAGGTGCTGTCGCCCGACCACGGCTACCCGGCGCGGATCATCGCGCCGAACCGTCCCGGGGTGCTCCAGACCAAGTGGGTCACCCTGCTGGAGGTGCTGTGAAGGCCCTGCGTTGCGCCCTGGGCGCGCTCGGGCTGCTCCTGATCGCGGTCGGGGGCCGGCTGGTGGCCGCCCTGCCCGACCCGCTGGACGTGCTCGTCTGGCTCGGCGGCTCGCTCGTCCTGCACGACGGGGTCATCGCCCCGCTCGTACTGGCCGCCGGACTGCTCCTCGCCGCGGCCCCCGCGCGGGGACCCGTACGCGGTGGGCTGATCACCGGGGGCGTGCTGGTGCTCGTCACGCTGCCCGCCCTGCTGCGGCCGGGGGTCCCGGCCAACGCCACGGCCCTGCCGCTGCCGTACGGGAGGAACCTGCTGATCGTGCTGGGCGCGGTGGTGGTCGTCACCGCCGCCGTCGTGACCGTCACGCGCCGACGGAGCCGCGGCCGCCCGGAAACCGGAACCCGGACCGGTGGCGGGCCGGGAGGGGCCGGAAGCCGATAGGCGGAAAATCGGGGGCGGCGGCGGGGACCCGATGCCTAGGCTCGGCCCCATGCCGACCGAGCCGACGCAGCACACGCAGCAGCCGCAGCCGCAGCCGATCGAACCGGGCACCGAACTCCCGCGGATCAACGCCTTCCTGACCGCCTTCGCGCGCCGTCAGGCGGCGCGGACCGTCGAGTTCCCGGGCGGGTTCGCCGCCCTCGACGACGCCTACGCCCGCACCTGGTCCGCCAACCAGATCGTCGTCGAGCGGGCCGTCGACCCCGGGGCGCTGCCCGCACGGGCCGAGGAACTCCTGGGTCACCTGGGGCACCGGATGGTCTCCGTCTTCGACGACGTCACCGCGGCGGCCTGCGCGCCGTGGCTGACCCGGGCCGGGTACACGCACTCGTCCTACCTCGTCATGCTGCACACCGGGTCCGTCCCGGACGGCGCGCACGCCCGGGAGGTGGAACTCGACGCGCTGCGGGCCCCGCTGACCCGGCGTTGGCAGGGCTTCCTGCCGGAGGCCGGGGAGGAGACCGTCCGGGCCCTCGTCGAGCAGCGCGGTGCCCGTCGCCGTGGCGCCGAGTTCGTACGGTTCATAGGTTCCCGCACCGGCGGGGGCGAGATCGCCTCCTGGGCCGACCTCTACGCCGACCCGCGAACGGGCACGGCCCAGATCGAGGACCTGGTCACCGCCGAGGCCCACCTCGGCCGCGGGCACGCCGGAGCGGTCCTGGACACGGCCCTGCGCCGGGCCGCCGACGCGGGGTGCGGCATCCGCTTCCTGATCGCGGACGCCCAGGACTGGCCGCGCACGTGGTACGCCAGGCGCGGCTTCACGTCCATCGGCCACACGCACGTCTTCGAACGGGTCTGAGCGGTCGGGCCGGATCCGGAAGGGACGGTCCTACGGGAGGGACCTACGGGAGGGACCGGCCCTACGGGAGGGACGGGCGCTACGGCAGGACGGCGTCGACCTCCACCTCGACCAGCCAGGCGGGGTCGATGAAGCGGGACACCTCGACGAAGGTGGTGACCGGCCGGACCGAGGCGAACCGCTCCCCGTGCGCCCGCGCCGCCTCCCGCCACGTCGTGACGTCCGTGAGCATGACGCGCGTGCGGACGACGTCCTCCAGCGAGGCCCCGGCGGCCTCCAGCGCCCGTTCGGCGATCTCCAGGCAGCGCACGGTCTGGGCGTGGACGTCACCCGGTCCGACGGTGGCGCCGTCGTCCCCGATGGGGGCGGTGCCGGCGACCGCCACGTACGGGCCGACGCGCACCGCCCGGGAGAAGCCGATCTCGGGTTCCAGGGGCGAGCCCGAGCTGACGTTGTGCCGTGTACTGGTCATGGCGTCATTCTGTCGGGCCGGTCTCGCGGCCGGTGTCGCGGGCCGGTTCCTCCCGGTCGGGGCCGGTCACCACCAGGTTGCCGTCCGGGGTGCGCCGCGCGCGGGCGCCGGTGCGGAAGCGGCCGTCGGCGGTGAAGGCGCGGGCGTTCTCGTCGGGCGCCCGGTAGTAGCCCCGCACGGTGTACGGGCCCCGGACGAGGAGTTCGCCGGCCTCCCCCTCGGGCACCTCCCGGCCGTCGGCGTCGACCAGGCGGATCTCGTCGTCGGGCGAGAGCGGGCGGCCCTGCGTGGTGAGCACGGTCTCGTCCGGATCGTCGGGCCGGGTCAGGACCAGCAGTCCCTCGGGCATGCCGAAGACCCGCTGCGGGCGAGCGCCCCATGCGGGGCCGATCCGTTCGGCGGTCTCCCGCTCCAGGGGCGCGCCGCCGACCTGCACCAGGCGCAGACTGCTCATGTCGGACCGGACCGGGCCGGGCGCGTCGAGCCAGAGCCGGACGGTGGCGGGCGACAGCGACGTGAGGGTCACCCGCTCCCGTTCGACGACCGGAAGGCACGTGGCGGGCCCCGGGTCCTCGACCAGGACGACCGTGCCGCCGACGGAGAGCGTCCCGACGACGCCGGGGCAGCCGAAGGCGAAGTCGGCCCCGGCGGGCAGAGCGGCCAGGTACACGTCGTCCGCGGTCAGCGACACCAGCTCGGCGGCGGCCCGCGCCTGGTAGGCGTAGTCGTCGTGGGTGCGCGGAACGAGTGCGGGCGTCGCGGAGCGGCCGCCGGAGAGGAACATGAGGGCCACCCGGTCCGCGCCCTGCGCGAGCGCCGGGCCGGGCGGGGCGTCGACGGAGCCCAGCGGGACGTAGTGGCAGCCCGCCGGGTCGGTCGTGAAGCCGCCGCCGTACGGGGCGGGGGAGTCCGGCGTTTCGAGGGTGAACACCCGCCGCAGGAAGGGTCCTCGGGCCGCGATCTGCGCGGCCATCGCCGTGTGGTCGACGCCCCGGTACGTCGAGGGGGCGACGTAGCCGACGGCCTCGGTGACCCGCACGAGCCGCGACACCTCGGGCGCGCGGTGCGAGACCGGACAGAACACGGGGACCACCCCGGCGCGCATCAGAGCGAACGCCGTGACGACGAACTCGGGAACGTTCGGCAGCTGGACGACGACCCGTTGGCCGGGCCGCAGGCCGAGCAGCCGGATTCCGGCCGCCATGCGGTCCACGCGCCGGTTCAGGTTCGCGTAGGTGAGGCGGGTGTCGCCGTGCACGAGGGCGGTGCGCGGTCCGTACTGCAGGGCCCAGTCGCGCAGCAGGTTGTCCAGCGTGTTGCCGCGCCAGTGCCCGGCCGCCCAGTAGCGGTCGACGAACTCCTGGGGCCAGGGCGTGTGGCCGTCGGGCATGGTGGTCATGTGCTTCCCCCCGGTCGACGCCGGGCAGCGGTCCCGCCGTCTTGATCTTGTCGATCCAAGACGCCGGGACCTCCCCGCGCAATGCGCTGTCCGGACCATGGCCGCCGGACACCATCGGCGGAAAGTCCAACGAGCGCCGCTGAGCAGGAGGAACGGTCCGGGCTCCGTCCCGTACGGCCCGGCGACGAACACGCGCCCGGCGACCGTCCAGTGGTCCGCGCGGACCCACCCCTGCGCCCCGGCGAGCGCGGTCAGCGCGGCGGCACCGACGCGGGCCCAGGTGAAGGGCGTGCCGAGTGCGCCGCGGCCGTCCGCGACCCGGACCTCGCAGCGCTCGTCCACCTCCACCTCCTCGCACTCCACGATCAGCGACCCCGAGGCGGCGAGGACCTCGGCCATCCGGCCCAGCAGGGCCGCCGGGTCTCCGCCGATGCCGATGTTCCCGTCGATCAGCAGGGCCGTGCCCCAACGCCCCTCGCCCGGCAGGGAGTCGAAGACCGACCGGCGCAGGGCGCTGCCGCCCGCGCGGGCCGTACGGGCCACCGCCTCCGGGCTCACGTCGATGCCCAGCGCCCGGTGGCCCCGGGCGGCCAGCGCCGCCACCAGCCGCCCGGGGCCGCAGCCGATGTCGAGCACCGTCCCGCGGCAGCGCCCCAGCACGGTCCGGTCCGCGTCGTCGGGGGCCTCGCACCAGCGCTCCACCTCCAGCGGCAACAGCCAGCCGTCCACGCGCCGCAGGAACAGGGGGCCCCGGCCGCTGCGCAGGGCGAGGGAGTACGGGTCGTCGGCCGTCCAGGCCGCGGCGGCGGTCACCCCCGCACCGCCGGCGCTCCGCCGTGCAGGGCCGCCAGCCGGGCCGCGAACGCCCCCGCCGGAGCCGAGGCCGCCACCAGTCGGGCGTCCTCGGCCGTGTCCACGTCCCGCAGCAGCGGGAGCCGGCCGGTCCGCAGCCCGGCCGCCCGCAGTCGCGCGTACTGGACGGCGCCCGTCTGCGCCACCGACATCGGCACCCCGCGCAGCAGGCCGGGGTCGGGCTCGGCGAGGCCCAGCGCCCAGAAGCCGCCGTCCACGGCGGGCCCGAACCAGGCGTCGTACCCGTCCCAGTCGACGGTCAGCAGCGCGGGCGTCACCTGCGGGGTGTCCATACCGATCAGCAGCGCGGGCCCGGAGCAGGCTCCGAAGGCCGCCGCGAGACGCTCGTCCAGGGTCCCCGCCGACTGCGGGAGCACCTCGAAGCCGGGCGGCAGCCAGGGACCGGGCCGCCCGTCGAGTACGAGGACCCTCCGCGCGGCGGGGGTCGCGGCGACGGCGGCCAGGGTGTCGGCCAGCGAGGCCTCGGCCAGGGCGGCCGCCTCGGCCGGGGTGAACGGCGGGGTGAGCCGGGTCTTGACCCGGCCCGGCAGGGGTTCCTTCGCGATCACCAGCAGGGTCGTCTTCACCGGGTCCCCCCGGCGCAGGCGCGGTCACGGGCGCCGGGCGCGGCGGGTTCCGCCAGCACCCGGCTCATGTCGCGGACGGCCTGCCAGGTGCCCCGCCAGGTGCCGGTCACCTTCGACTTCCCGGCGCGCGGCAGGTAGGGCACGTCCACCTCCCGTACCCGCCAGCCCGCGTCCGCGGCCCGCACCACCATCTGCAACGGGTAGCCCGAGCGGCGGTCCGACAGTTCCAGGCCCAGCAGGCCGGCCCGCCGGGCCGCGCGCAGCGGGCCCAGGTCGCGCAGGGGCAGCCCGGTGCGGCGGCGCAGCAGCCGGGCCAGCACCAGGTTCCCCACCCGGGCGTGCGCGGGCCAGTCGCGCAGGCCCCGAGGTTGGCGCCGGCCCAGCACCAGGTCTGCCTCGCCGGCGGCCACGGCGGCCACGAAGTCCGTCAGCAGCCCGGGGTCCAGGGAGGCGTCGCAGTCGCAGAAACACACGACCTCCGCCCGCGCGGCGAGCAGCCCGGCGTGGCAGGCGGCGCCGAAACCGCGCCGGGACTCGGTCACCACCGTGGCGCCCAGGGAGCGGGCGATCTCCGCCGAGCCGTCGGTGGACCCGTTGTCCACGACCAGGGCCCGCCAGCCGGGAGGGATGCGGGCGAGCACCCAGGGCAGGGCCTCGGCCTCGTTCAGACAGGGCAGGACGACATCAACACTCACGGTCACGGTCACGTTCTCACCGTAAGAACGCCGGGCCCCGAACGGGGTCCCGCGCTCCTTACGAAACGCGGACGTCACCCCCGGGGGTCCGGGGCCGGGGTCCGCCGGCGGGCGGCGGATGGGAGGCTGGGGGCATGAACAGCATGGAAGAGGCGCCCCCGCGAGAAACGGCGCCCGCGCGGATCCTCGTCGTCGACGACGACCCGACCGTCTCCGAGGTCGTCGCCGGTTACCTGCGGCGGGCCGGGTTCGCCGTGGAGGAGGCGGGCGACGGCCCCGCCGCCCTCGAAGCCGCCGGACGGGCCCGCCCGGACCTGGTCGTCCTCGACCTGATGCTGCCCGGGATCGACGGGCTGGAGGTGTGCCGGCGGCTGCGCGCGGGCGGACCCGTACCCGTGATCATGCTGACCGCGCGGGGCGACGAGGACGACCGGATCACCGGCCTGGAGGTCGGCGCGGACGACTACGTCACCAAGCCGTTCAGCCCGCGCGAGCTGGTCCTGCGGGTCACCTCCGTCCTGCGGCGCAGCCGGGCCGCGGCCGCCGCCGCCGTGCCCGCGCCGCTGACCGGTGCCGGCCTCGCGCTCGACCCCGCGACGCACCGGGCCACCCGCGGCGGAGCGGAACTCGCCCTCACGCTGCGGGAGTTCGACCTCCTCGCGCACTTCCTTCGGCATCCCGGACGGGCGCACGGGCGGGAGGAGCTGATGCGCGAGGTGTGGGGCTGGGACTTCGGGGACCTGTCGACGGTGACCGTGCACGTACGCAGACTGCGCGCCAAGATCGAGGAGGATCCGGGGAGCCCGAGGCTGATCCAGACGGTGTGGGGCGTCGGCTACCGCTTCGAGCCCGGCGGGGCGGTGGCGGCGTGAAGGACGTGCTGCTCATCGCGCTGTTCGCGCTCGGCGGGGCCGCCTGCGCGGGGGTGCTGGGGGCGGGGGTGCTGCGCCTCGTGCGACGCCGCTCGGTCGCCGTCTCCCTCACGGTGATCGCCGGGGTGACGGTCACCGCCATGCTGGCCGGGACGCTGGCCGTGGCCGAGGCCATGTTCCTGTCCCCGCACGACCTCGGCGTGGTCACCCTGGTGGTGGCGATGGCGGCGGTGGTCTCGCTGGCCACCGCGCTGCTGCTGGGCCGGTGGGTGGTGGCCCGGAGCCGGGAACTCTCCCTGGCCGCACGGGACTTCGGTGACGGCGGCCGGTTCGCCGCGCCGCCGGGGCAGACCACCGCCGAACTGGACGCGCTGTCCCGGGAGCTCGCGGCGACCAGCGACCGGCTGGCCGCCTCGCGGGAGCGGGAGCGGGCGCTGGAGGCCTCGCGGCGGGAGCTGGTCGCCTGGATCTCGCACGACCTGCGGACCCCGCTGGCCGGGCTGCGGGCGATGTCGGAGGCGCTGGAGGACGGCATGGCCGCCGATCCCGGCCGCTACCACCGGCAGATCCGCACCGAGGTGGAGCGGCTCAACACGATGGTCGGGGACCTGTTCGAGCTGTCGCGCATCCACGCGGGGGCGCTGGCGCTGAGCCCGAGCCGGATGTCGCTGTACGACCTCGTCGCGGAGGCGCTGTCCGGGGTCGACCCGCTGGCGCGGGAGCACGGGGTCCGGCTGGTGGGGGAGGAGGTGGAGCGGGTCCCGGTGGAGGTCGACGCCAAGGAGATGTCCCGGGTCCTGGCGAACCTGCTGGTCAACGCGATCCGGCACACGCCGGCCGACGGTACGGTCGCCATCGCGGCCGACACCGGGGCGGACGACGGGGTCGTGGTGCTGTCGGTGACCGACGGCTGCGGGGGGATCCCGGCGGAGGACCTGCCGAGGGTGTTCGACACGGGCTGGCGGGGGGCTGCGGCGCGCACCCCGGTGCCCGCGGCGGGCACGGGCGCGGGGCCCTCGGCCGGGCGCCCGGCGGGGGCCGGGGCGGGGCTGGGGCTGGCGATCGTACGGGGCATCGTGGAGGCCCACGCCGGACGCACCGCCGTCCACAACGTCCCCGGCGGCTGCCGCTTCGAGGTGACGTTGCCGGTGGGCTCCGCGGCGTCGTGACGGCGCCGCCGCGGAGCCCGGCCGCCCCGCCGACGGGGCGGCCGGGCGGCGGGGCGGCGGGGCTCAGAGCGCCAGGAGGGCGCCACCGGGGGTGTTGGTGATGATCTGGTGCCGGTTCGCCTGGTCCACCCAGTCTTCTACCCGGCGCAGGTACGCGGCGACCTGCCGCCAATCCCGGTTGCCGGGGTCCTGCTGCTCCGCCTGGTCTATCCAGTCCCATACCTGTTCGCCGCCGTGGATCCGGGCCACGCAGTGCAGGTATTCGGATATGTACTTCTGGGGATAGTCCTTGTCGGACCACGCGTAACCCTGTGACGCGGAGGCGGTGACCGTCGTTTCGATACCGAACCTGAGGGTGTCGATGGGAAGGTAGAGCTCGGAAAGCAATGCGTAGACGCGCCGCATGTCGTCCACCGCGTTCTTGAGGGGATCGTCGTAGCCCTTGTGGGCGGCGTTCGCGCCGGAGAGCAGGATGGTGAGGTTCTTCGACCGCTGGCCCGGTCCGCCGAAACACTCGTTGAGCAGGTGCCCCGCGATGAACGTCAGGTGCGGGTACGCCGCCCGGGCGTCGTCGATGGCCGGGGGAAGCCGGGCGTTGGAGTTGGAGCGCACGTTCTGCAGGCTGAGCGGGCCCAAGACCGCGTTCGCCCAGCTGCCACCGCCACGGTTGCCGAGCGTGGGCCCCCAATCGGGCCTCACCAGGTATTCGGCGTGCCGCAGGTCCTCGACCCGCACGCGCTGACGCCGCTGGGACTGGCGGCCCGCCGAGTTCGACGACGAACCGTGCCGGGCCCGCTGGACGGCCCGGCCGCTCCGCCCGGTGCCACCGGTTCCGGTGTGCCCCGTGGCCGCTCGCTGGAGGGCGGAAGGGGCGGTCCCCGTTCCCGCGGCGAAGGCGGCTCCGTCGGCCCCCGCCATCCGCTCGGACGGCTGGCCGGGGTCGGTGACGGTCGTTCCGTCGCCCCTGCTGACGCCGCTCTCGCGCACACCGTTGAGGTTCTCGCTGAGGTGGCTGAGTTCGTGGCCGATGAGGGCCTTGTCCCCGAGGGCCCCGGGGGGAGCGAAGATGTGCTCGCCGATCGTCATGGCCCGGGCGCCCATCGCCGCGACGGCCCGCTGCGACACGGGGTCGTCGTGGAAGCGGCCGGCGGACAGCCGGTCGTTCCGGAAGAACGGCCCAGCTTCCGCGAGGAGCGACGGGGGAAGGGCGCGGCCCGGGGTGGCCCTGGCGGCGTCGAGCAGGGCCCGCAGGCCGGCCGGCCCCGCATCCGTCGCGGCGCCGTGACCGCGGTCCTCGCCGTCCTCGTGCCGCTCCCCGTCGCCACGGCCGTCCGCGGACCGCTGTACCGGGGCGCCTGAAGACGGGGCGCCCGGTGACGGGGCGCCCTGTGACGGGTGCGAGCATCCCGGACCGTGCCGGTGCCGGTCCTGGGCCCACGTGTGTCCGGCCCGCCGCAGCATCTGGACGACGGCGGCGTTCCCGGGCCCGCCCTGGAGACCCACGAGTCCGTGGGCGGGCGGCGCCGCGGAAGGGGCGCGCGTCCGTCCGGGCGCGCGCCCGCCGTCGGCTTTCCGCTCTTCGTCCCGCATCGGGGCCACGCGCGCTCCTTCGGAAGGGAGTCCGGTCGATCCGGCCCAACCTCGCACGCAGGCCGACGGCCCACCAGGGACCCGGGGGCAGACCGGTGGGCCTATCGGGCACACGGCGAGCCCTCGGGGCCCGTCGGTCTCAGACGGCGGCGGCCGAGGGGCGCTGGGGGGAGGAGGCCAGCTCCGCCATGCCGTCGGCGAAGGGGGTGCGGGGGAGCCAGCCCAGGTCCCGGCGCAGACGGGCGGAGTCGGCCGTGATGTGGCGGACGTCGCCCATCCGGTACTCGCCGGTGACCACCGGGGCGGGGCCGCCGTGGGCGGCGGCCAGGGCCGTGGCCATCTCGCCGATCGTTCGGGGGTCCCCGCTGCCCGTGTTGTACGGGGTGCACAGGCCGGCCGGGAGGGTGCCGGGGGACTCCAGGGCTTCCAGGGCCGCCACGTTCGCCTCCGCCACGTCCGTGACGTGGACGAAGTCCCGCCGCTGGCCCCCGTCCTCGAAGACCCGCGGGGCCTCGCCCCGGGCGAGCGCGGAGCGGAAGAAGGAGGCCACCCCCGCGTAGGGGGTGTCGCGGGGCATCCCCGGGCCGTACACGTTGTGGTAGCGCAACGACACCGCCCGGCCGTCCGTGTCGCGGGCCCACGCGGCCGCCAGGTGCTCCTGGGCCAGTTTCGTGGTGGCGTAGACGTTCCGGGGGTCGGCCGGGGCGTCCTCGGCGACCAGGCCCGGGGTGAGCTCCGCGCCGCACGCGGGGCACAGCGGTTCGAAGCGGCCCGCGTCCAGGTCGGCCGCGCGGCGGGGGCCCGGGCGCACCACCCCGTGGCGCGGGCACGCGTACCGGCCCTCCCCGTAGACCACCATCGATCCGGCCAGGACGAGTCCGCGGACCCCGGCGCGCGCCGTCTCGGCCAACAGGACCGCCGTGCCGAGGTCGTTGGCGGACACGTACGCGGGGGCGTCGGCGAAGCCCGTGCCGAGGCCGACCATCGCGGCCTGGTGGCAGACGGCGTCCACCCCGGTCAGGGCGGCCCGCACCGCCTCGGCATCCCGTACGTCCCCCCGCAGGAACCCGGTGTCCGGCAGCGGGGGCGGGTCCGCGTGGGCGGCGGGGAGCAGGGAGTCGAGGACGACGGGGTCGTGGCCGTGCCGGCGCAGGGCGGTGACGATGTGCGAGCCGATGAAGCCGGCTCCTCCGGTGACGAGTACGCGCATGGACCCGACGCTACGGACCCGTCCGGCCGGACGGGGCTCGGCGCGCCCCTCCGTAAGGGTTTCGTCACTCCTGTCCCGCTGCTGGTCAACTGCTCCTGAAACCAGGGGGGCTGGCCATATTCAGGTGGTCCGGGGTGGCTTGGGAGTGCCGTAAGGAGGGCATAAGTCCGGCCCGGCCCATTCGACGGGGAGGGCCGCAGGTTCCGTCCTCAGGGGGGATGCGTGAACTACTACCTCGACGTCATCAAGCGGTACGTGGACTTCGCCGGCCGTGCCCGGCGCCAGGAATACTGGATGTTCGTCCTCTGGAACATCCCGATCGTCATCGTCCTCACGGTGCTCGACTTCGTGCTCGGCACCTACCCGGTCCTCGGCTGGATCTACACGCTCGCCGTCCTCCTGCCGTCCCTCGGCCTCTCGGTGCGCCGCCTGCACGACACCGGAAAGTCCGGATGGTGGTACCTGGTGAGCTTCATCCCGTTCGTCGGCTGGATCTGGATCCTGGTCCTGATGGCCACCGAGGGTCACCCCGGTGCCAACGAGTACGGACAGAACCCCAAGGAGATACGGGCCTAGTCACCGCCCGCAGGCGTCGCCCCCCGCCACTGACGGCGGGGGGCGACGCCTTTTGCGCGCCCCGGCCACGCCGGGGTGACACGCGTCTCGTCACGCTTGCGGCAGGGGGCTGTCCAGACAGGCCCGATCACGAGATATCTTGATGTCGAGCAATGTTGCAGACGAGAGACGCAGACTGTGGAGCGGAGCATCCGGTGACTGACTCGACCATCATCTACACGCACACTGACGAGGCCCCGGCCCTCGCGACGTATTCCTTCCTGCCTGTCATCCAGGCGTACGCGTCGACGGCCGGTGTGAATGTCGAGACCCGTGACATCTCCCTGGCCGGTCGGATCATCGCCAGCTTCCCCGAGCACCTTGAGGAGAGCCAGCGGATCGCCGACGCCCTCGCCGAGCTCGGCGAGCTTGCGAAGACGCCGGAAGCGAACATCATCAAGCTGCCCAACGTCTCGGCTTCGATCCCGCAGCTGAAGGCCGCGGTCGCCGAGCTCCAGGGCCAGGGCTACGCCCTTCCGGACTACCCGGACGACCCGAAGTCCGACGAGGAGCGCGAGATCCGCGCCCGCTACGACAAGATCAAGGGCAGCGCCGTCAACCCGGTCCTGCGCGAGGGCAACTCCGACCGCCGCGCCCCCGCCTCGGTGAAGAACTACGCCAAGGCCCACCCGCACCGCATGGGCGCCTGGACCCCCGAGTCGAAGACGAACGTCGCCACCATGGGCGAGAACGACTTCCGCTCCACCGAGAAGTCCACCGTGATCGCCGAGGCCGACACGCTCCGCATCGAGCACGTCACCGCCGACGGCGCCGTCACCGTCCTGCGCGACTCCGTGCCGGTGCTCGCGGGCGAGGTCGTGGACGCGTCCGTCCTGCACGTCGACGCCCTGCGCACCTTCCTCAACGACCAGATCGAGCGGGCCAAGGCCGAGGGCGTCCTGTTCTCCGTGCACCTCAAGGCCACGATGATGAAGGTCTCCGACCCGATCATCTTCGGGCACGTGGTCCGCGCCTTCCTCCCGAAGACGTTCGCCCGCTACGGCGAGACCCTCGCTGCCGCCGGCCTGTCCCCCAACGACGGCCTCGGCACCATCCTGAACGGCCTGGGCGCCCTCGCCGACGGTGACGCGATCAAGGCCTCGATCGACGCGGAGATCGCCGAGGGCCCGGCCCTCGCCATGGTCGACTCCGACAAGGGCATCACCAACCTGCACGTGCCGTCCGACGTCATCGTCGACGCGTCCATGCCGGCCATGATCCGCACCTCCGGCCACATGTGGGGCCCGGACGGCGCCGAGGCCGACACCCTCGCCGTCCTCCCGGACAGCAGCTACGCGGGCGTCTACCAGGTCGTCGTCGACGACTGCCGCGCCCACGGCGCCTTCGACCCGGCCACCATGGGTTCGGTGCCGAACGTCGGCCTCATGGCCCAGAAGGCCGAGGAGTACGGCAGCCACGACAAGACCTTCGAGATCGCGAGCGCGGGCACCGTCCGCGTCGTCGACGCCGCGGGCAACACGGTCCTGGAGCAGGAGGTCGCCGCCGGCGACATCTTCCGCGCCTGCCAGACCAAGGACGCGCCGATCCAGGACTGGGTCAAGCTCGCCGTCACCCGCGCCCGCGCCACCGGCGTCCCGGCCGTCTTCTGGCTCGACGAGGGCCGCGCCCACGACGCGCAGCTGATCGCCAAGGTCAAGACGTACCTGGCCGACCACGACACCGACGGTCTGACCATCGAGATCCTCTCCCCGGTCAAGGCCACCGCGTACTCCCTGGAGCGCATCCGCCGCGGCGAGGACACCATCTCGGTGACCGGCAACGTGCTGCGCGACTACCTGACCGACCTCTTCCCCATCCTGGAGCTGGGAACCAGCGCCAAGATGCTGTCGGTCGTCCCGCTGATGAACGGCGGCGGCCTCTTCGAGACCGGCGCCGGCGGCTCCGCCCCCAAGCACGTCCAGCAGCTGGTCAAGGAGAACTACCTGCGCTGGGACTCCCTCGGTGAGTTCCTCGCGCTGGCCGTCTCCTTCGAGCACCTCGCGACCACCACCGGCAACGCCCGCGCCCAGGTGCTGGCCGACACCCTGGACCGCGCGACCGGCACCTTCCTCAACGAGGACAAGTCGCCGAGCCGCAAGCTGGGCGGCATCGACAACCGCGGCAGCCACTTCTACCTGGCCATGTACTGGGCGCAGGAGCTGTCCCGCCAGATCGACGACCCGAAGCTCGCCGCGGCCTTCGAGCCGCTCGCCAAGACCCTGGCGGAGTCCGAGGAGACCATCGTCGGCGAGCTCATCGCCGTCCAGGGCTCCCCGGTCGACATCGGCGGCTACTACCAGCCCGACCCGGCCAAGGCCGCCGAGGTCATGCGTCCCTCCGCGACGCTGAACAAGGCGATCGCCCTGCTCGGCTGACGCCCCCGCGCTCCGCGGCTGCGCCCCGGTCGGCCTCGTGCCCGGCCGGGGCGCAGCCGTGTCCGGGGCGGGCCCGGCGGGCGGGAAGCCGGTCGTGCCGGGCCCGGCGGGCGGAAAGCCTGTTGTGCCGGGCCCGGGACAGGGCGTAGGAAGTCCCCGTGATCCAAGGACGATCGACCGGGCTGCGCGCCCGGCTCCCCGAAGACGTGCCCGTGCTCCACGCGGAGCTCTACGACGACGTCGCCACGCGCTCGCGCGCCGACACCCGGCCCTGGGCCCCGATCGCCGCCGCCGGCGGGAACTCCCCGTACGAGCCCGGGGCACCGGGCGGCGGCGAGGCCTTCTTCTCCGTGGTCGACCGGACCTCCGGCGAACTGGCCGGCGAGGCCCTGCTGTGGGGCATCGACACCCACAACCGCAACGCCCACCTCGGCCTGTCGCTGCGCCCCGCCTTCCGGGGCCGCGGCTTCGGCGCCGAGGTGGTCCAGCTGCTCTGCTTCTACGGGTTCACCGTGCGCGGGCTGCGCCGCCTCCAGCTGGAGACCCTCGCGGACAACGCCCCCATGATCGCCGCGGCCCGCCGGGCGGGCTTCGCCCTGGAGGGCACCCTGCGCGGATCGGCCTGGGTGATGGGGGAGTTCCTCGACGAGGTGATCCTCGGACTGCCGGCCGCCGAGTGGAAGCCGGCAGACTGGCAGCGCTGAGCGGCCCCGCCCGCCCCGCATCACCCGGTGCGGGGTCCGGCCGCCACCCGGAAGCCGATGTTGCCCGCCGAGCTGTCCGGGGTGTTGCGGGTGCGGGCGGCCACCCGGTAGCGGTTGCAGTAGGAGTCGTGGCACATGTGGGAGCCGCCGCGCATCGTCCGCTCGGGACCGTCCGCGCCGAACCGGTCCGCGCTCCACTCCCACACGTTGCCCACGGCCTGGTAGAGCCCGTAGCCGTTGGGCCGGAAGGACCGGGCGGGTGCGGTGCCCGCGTGGCCGTCGGCGCGCGTGTTGTGCCGGGGGAAGTCCCCGTTCCAGATGTTGCACATGTACCGTCCGCCCGGCCGCAGTTCGTCGCCCCAGGGATAGCGGCGCTGCTCCAGCCCGCCCCGCGCCGCGTACTCCCACTCCGCCTCCGTGGGCAGCCGGGTCCCGGACCAGGCGCAGTACGCCTGCGCGTCGTTCCAGGACACGTGTACCACGGGATGGTTCTGGCGGGTGCTCAGGGAGGAGGAACCGGGCCCCTCCGGACGGCGCCAGTCGGCGCCGGAGACCGCCCGCCACCACGGAGTCCCGGCGACCGCCGGTGAGGCGGCGGCGACCGTGGGGGCGAGGAAGCCGCCGAAGACGAAGCTGAAGCCGAAGGACTCCGCCTCCGTGACGTGCCCGGTGGCCTTCACGAAGGAGGCGAACCGGGCGTTGGTGACGGTGGTCGGGGCGATGCGGAACGCCCCGACCACCGCCTCCCGGACCGGCCCCTCCCCGTCCGCCGGGAACCCGTCCGGGTCCTCGGTGCCCATCAGGAACCGGCCCCCCGGCAGGTCCAGCAGGTCCCGGACGGCCCGCTCGGCCGCCGGGTCCGCCGCCCGCGGGGGCGGCGGCGCGGCCGGTGACAGGGTGAGCGGGGCGGATCCGCGTACGGGCGCGCAGCAGGACTTCGGTGCCATGGGTCTCTCCCGGAGGGGCCGGTGGGCGGATCAGCCGGTGCGGTCGGCGGCCAGCCGTGCGGCGAGCGCCGGTATCCCGAGGGCCCGTTCCTGTGCGGGGGTGGCCTGGTACAGCAGGTTCCTCAGCTGGTACGGGTCCTCGACCAGGTCGTAGTACTCGCGGAAGGAGACCTGCCCGGTGCCGGAGACCGCTCCGCTCGCGTCGGTGTGCAGGTCGTAGTACTCCGTATATTGCTTGTCCTTGGCGACGTACGAGGCCCAGGTCCCGGGCCCCCCGCCGCCGGTGCCCTGCTTCCACCACTGGACCAGCAGGTGGTCCCGGTCGGCGGCGCCGAGGAGCGAGTGGCCGTCCTGCCCGGCGGGCTGCCCGATGCCCGCCGCTTCGAGGATGGTCGGCGCGATGTCGATGTTGGCGACGATCCGGTGGTCGGTGGTCCCGGCGGCGAGCCCGCGGGCGGGCCAGGACAGGTAGAACGGCACCTCGTGGGAGGGGGAGTAGGGCACCGACTTCTTCAGCCAGCCGTGGTCGGCCCAGGTGTAGCCGTTGTCCCCGGTGAAGATGACGAGGGTGTTCTCCAACTGGCCCAGCGCCACCAGCCTGTCGCGGATGGCCTGCACCGCGTCGTCGACGGACAGCAGGCTGCGCAGCTGGCGGGTGCGCACCTCGCGGGCGTCGTCCAGGGTGGCCGTGGCGTCCTGGACGAAGGGCGGCTTGTCGGAGCGGTCGGCCTCGGGGACGGAGGGGCGCCCGTTCCACACGGGCACGGGCGTCTCGGCGTACTTGGGCGCGGGGACGTTCGGCGCGTGCGAGGCGTACGGAGTGACGTAGGCGAACCACGGGCGGCCGTCGGTGGCGGCCTTGTCGAGGAAGGCGAGGGTCTTGTTGCGGACGATGTCGGTCGTGTAGCCGTCGATCTGCCGGACGGTCCCGTTCACGTTCCAGCGGGCGTCGTTGTAGGCGGGCTGGAGGAGTGCGAACTCCTCGAAGTGCGGCGGATTGTCAGCCAGGGTCCAGGAGTTGAGGTACTTGCCGAAGAGTCCGGTGCGGTAGCCGGCCTCCTTGAGGTACCGCTGCACGGTGGTGGACTGGTCGAGGCTGTGGGAGGCCGCGTTGTTGCGGACGCCGTGGTGGTGCGCGTGGCGGCCGGAGAACACCGAGGAGCGCGAGGGCGCGCACAGCGGGGTCGCGGAGTGCCCGCGGGTGAAGGTGACGCCCTGGCCGCCGAGCCAGTCGACGGTCTTCGGGATGGCCCAGTCGGTGTGCCTGGGCTGGTCGTCGGTGACGATCAGCAGGATGTTGGGGCGTGCTCCGGCGGGGCCGGCCGCGGGCGTCGCCGCCCGGGCGAGGGCGGGGGTGGCGGCCGAGGCCGCGACGGCCGCCGCACCGGCGAGGAAGCCGCGGCGGGCCACCGCGGGGGTGCGGGGCGTGCTGTCGTGCTCGCTCACGAGGGTCTCCTGTACGCGCGGGGGAAGGTGACGTACGTACCCGGGCCCGCGACCGGAACGCCAGGGCCGCCGGAACCCGCAGGTCAGACCCTAGGATTCGGGGCTCCCCCACTCAATGACTCCCGTATGGCAGTCGTGTGCCGCGCGTGTGAAGCGGCGGCCGCCGCGCTCAGAGCCGGTGCACCCGCCCCTGTCCCACGGCCAGCGGGTGCGCCCCTGCGGCCAGGATCCGCAGGCCGGGCGCGAGGGTGAGCAGGGTCCGCAGCCAGGACAGCGCCGCCGGGCTCAGCCGGTCGCTGTCGTCGAGGACGAGCAGCATGTCCCGTTCCGCGAGCCAGGAGGCGGCGTTCGCCGTGCCGCGGGGCGGTAAGGACATGCCGGGTGCGCTGCCCAGTGCGGCCACCAGTTCCCCCACGCTGCCGTCCCGGGCGACGGTGACCACCGCCGTCCCGTCGCAGAAGTTGGACGAGAGCCGGCGCGCGATGTCCCGTACGAGCAGGCTCCGCGGTGCGCGGAACCGGCCCGTGACGGTGAGCACCCGGCCCCGGCGCACGGCGGTGAGCAGCATCGACAGCTCGGCGGACGTGGTCGTCAGTGTGGTGGCCGCGCCGGGCGGCCGGGAGTCCCCCATCATCACGATGCCCCCCATTGCATGCGTGACCGAGCGCGGCCATAGGGATTCTTCGAGCCGCGTGACGACGATTATGCGCCAATTCCAGGGTGTGACCAGGGGAATGTCGCATTCCGTCCCGCCGGGCCGGCCGACGCGGTCCCGGCGCCGCCGCTCAGCGCTCCCTCCGGGTGATCAGCCGGTACAACGCCACCAGTTCGGCTGCCGCGGCCGGGCCGGGAAGGGCCCCGGCCAAGTGCTCCAGGGGGGCGCCGGGCCCTACGGAGGCCCCGGGCCGGGCCCCCGCGGGAGCGCGGGCCCCGGCTGCCGGGGCGGGGC
>NZ_JBFRER010000057.1:0-42082 GCF_052114405.1 Streptomyces sp. M-16
GGCTCGGCGGCCGGCACGGGCGGGCCCGGCGTGGCGGGCGCGGTGGGCACGGGCGTGGGCGTGGGCGTGGTGGGCGGGCCGGGCGGGCCCGGCGCGGCGGGACGTGCGGACATGCCGTCAGACTGCCCTGCCCGCAGGCCCGTCGGCCAGCGGATTTCAGACCTGGTCCTCCGCCAGCTCCGCGACCCCCGTGATCCGGTGGAGGGCGTACGTGCGCACCTCGTCCGCCGTGTGGTCGTAACCGGTGACGAAGCCGCCCTCCACCCGCACCGGGGCGATGACCCGCTGGCTCGCCGCCCCCTCCGCGTTCACGTACCCGATCCACACCGCCGAACCGGTCAGCGCCGCCGCCTGCACCGTCGCCAGCGTCTCCGCCGAGCTCGTGCGCGGGAGTTCACCCGGAGCCGGCACGTCACCGTCGCCCGAGGGGGCCGGTTCCTTGCGGACCGCCGTCGCCGCGAGGTCGCCCGCGCGGATCGCCCGTACCGCCGCGCCCAGCAGCGTGGCGTCCGGCACCGGCGGCCCGTCCGGGACCGGCACCGGCGCCGACCGCGCCGGGGTCCGGTGCGCGTCGGCCCGCGCCACCAGTACGTCGCCCGTACGGGACTCCGCGGCCGGGGCGTAGCCCATCGCCCGCAACCCCTCCAGCAGCGCCCCCGGTTCGGCCTGGGCCGCCAGCACGGTCGGCGCGAGGCGGCGCAGCCCCATCCCGGCCGACCGCTTGTCGGCCAGGATCTCGCCCAGCACGGCGTCGTCGTCGCAGCGCACGTACGAGGAGGCCGCCCCGACCCGCAGGTGCCCGTGTCGCCGGGCCACGTCGTCGATCAGGTACGCCAGCGGCTGGGGCACCGGGGTCCGGCTGTGCTCGGTGAGGAAGGCGTGCAGGTCCACGGCGGTGTGCCCGGCGTCCAGGGCCCGGCGCACCGACCCGGGCGTGAAGCGGTACACCGTCGCCCCGCCCTTGGACTCGACGTCGGCCAGGACCGCCAGGGTGTCGCCGAGCGGCCGCCGCAGCGGCCCCGGCGCGACCGCCGTCAGGTCGGCCTGGAGCAGGACGTGGTCCACCGGCTCCGGCAGCAGCGGGGACAGCAGCGGTGCCGGGTCCAGGCGGCGCAGCAGGGCCCGCCCGAAGACGCTGAGCGCGCCCCGGCCGGTGACGCCCAGGACCTCGGCCTCGGTCAGGGTCCAGTGCGCGAGCCGGGCCCGCAGGTCGCTCGCCCCGCGCACGGGCCGCTCCCACACGAGCCGGTCCAGGAGCGCGTCCGGGTCGGGGGAGCCGCCCTCGGGCAGGTCGGCCAGCAGGTCCAGGACCCGGCGGCGGACCTCGGGCGCGGCGGAGCGGTCCAGGTCGGGGCCGAGCGCGGACAGGGTGCGGCCCTTGGCGTCCTGCTCGCCGACCAGCCCGGCCGTACGGGTGGCGGGCAGCCAGGCCGAGGCCAGCGCCGACCACCGCTCGGCGGGCGGCAGCTCGCACCAGTCGTCGAAGGCGGGGGTGGGCGCGTATCGCTCGTCGGCCTCGCCGTCGCTGGCCAGCAGCCCGGCCGCGTAGGCCAGTTCCACCCAGAACGCCGCCGACGCCTCGGTGGTGTCCAGCGTGGACGCCGCCCGCTTGAGGTCGCGTACGGCGAGCCCGCCGGCCCGCAGCACCAGCGGCCCGGCGTGCTCCCAGGACTTCACCAGCTCCTCGACGGTCCCCAGCGCGGCCAGTGCCTGCCCGGCGGCGTTCGCGTCCACAAGCTGTGGACGGTGTTCCCGGTGCACGCCGACCTCCGGGGCCAGCGGCGCCGTCCGCCGGTGCGCGCGCCCGCCGCGCAGGTGCAGCGCCACCTCGCGGGGCAGCACCACCGTCCGGGCCGTCGCGGGCAGCAGCAGCCCCCGGTCGCGCAGCCAGCGCACCGGCGGCGTCGGGTTCGGGGTCACCTCCCCGTACGGCGGCCCCCACACGAGCCGCTCCAGCACCTGGTGGGCCTCGGCCGGGGCCTCGTCCAGCAGCGCCGACATCCGCTCGGGGTCGGTGAACAGCCCGGTCAGGGCCGTCACCGCCGACACCGGGTCATGGGTGGCGGGCAGCCCCGCCGCCGCGACGATCTCCTGGATCCGGGTCGGCGACATCCCGGCGGTGGCCTCGGCGACGGTGGGCCCCAGCCCGGTCGGCGAGGGCCGTTGCGCGGAGGGGGCCAGCAACTCGCGGGCGGTGCGGACCAGACGCAGCCGCTCCTCGTCGCCCCACACCAGGGCCTGGTCGCGCAAGGTGCCCAGGGCCCGGGGGAGGGCGGCGCGGGCGGCCTCGTCCTCGCCGCCGGTCAGCAGCGACTCCAGCACCGGGTACGGGCACGGGTCGGGCGCCACCGCGAGGGCCTCGGCCGTCTGCAGCGCGAACCGGTCCAGCCGGTCCAGGGCCCGCACCACCGACGCGCGGGTGCCGGCCCGGGTGGCCAGCTGGGTGACGTCGCCGGGCACCGGGTTCAGCAGGTCCGGGCGTGCGTGCAGCAGGGCGGCGAGCGCCACGTCGTCGCGGGCGCGCAGCGCCTCGGCGAGGGAGCGCGGGGGGTTCGCCGTAGCACTGCCGGTGCTTGCCTCGGGCACGGTGGTCGCCTCCTGGTCACGTCGGCCGGTCGTCGGCCGGTCCCCATCCGGTCAACGGTATCCGCTGTGCCGTCGGCTGCTCCATGGGCGCACGCGCTACCTTCCTGTCAGGCGGGACGTGAGGAGCCGGGGCGTGGGGATCGAGAGCGACCATCTGGTCTACGAATATCTGAGCCGGGTCGGGGACTTGGCGCAGCGCAGGCAGCTGTCGTCGGGCGACCGGATGCGGTTGGTGTCGGGGCTGCGGGACGAGATCGACCGTCGGCGCGCCAAGTACGAACCGGAGACGCCGGCGGCCGTGCGGCGGATCCTGGAGCGGATCGGCACGCCGGAGGAGGTCCTGGACACCCTGGGCGAGCTGTCCCGTCCCTCCCGCTCGCCCGCCCCGCCGCCTCCCTCCTCGGTGCCGTCGGTCCCCGCGGTCCCGGTGCAGCGCGGCGGCGGACTGCGGCGCAGGCAGGCGCCCCCGCCTGCGAAGGAGCCGCAGAACGTCCCGCCCCACCTCGCCGGACTCGACGAACTCGGCCCCGCCGACGGCGTCGAGCCCGACTGGTGGAGTTTCGCCCCGGGCGCGTCGGGGGCGGGGCCGCAGGTGGAGGGCTTCGCGGGCGGCATCGAGATCCCGGACCTCTTCAGGAAGCCGGAGAAGGAGGCGGAAGAGGAGCCGCCGGCCCCAGGGACGGCCCCCGGGACGGCCCCCGCGCCGGAGGGCTCCCCGGGCCGTCGGCTCGTGCGGTTCCTGCGGGAGCGGCACGAGCGGCGGAAGGCGGCGGCCGGGCCGGAGGAGGCCCCCGCCCCGGCGGCGGCCCGCCGGCGCCCGCACGTCTTCCTGCTGCTGGCGGCCGTGCTGCTCGTCGCCGGGACGATCACCGCGTACTGGCCCCTGCTCGGGGCCGGCGTGCTGCTGGCCTACGCGTCCCGGGTCCTCGGCCCCGCCGAGCGCAAGTGGGTCGTCCTCGGGCTGCCCGCGGCCGTCTTCACGGCCGGGATGCTGTGGGTGTGGGGCCGGGCCGCCGGCAACTGGGGCGAGGAGCTGCCGCGCGAACAGGTGGGCGCCGCGTTCCGCGACCTGTGGCCCGCCCTGGCCCGTACGGCGGGCATCACGACGGCCGCCTACCTGGCCTGGCGCTCCCGCCGCCGCTAGGCCGTCTCTTCCGGATCTTGCCTGGCCCGCGGCCCCCGGGTCCGGGCCATCGCCCCCGGACCGTCCGGGCAGTCCCGTCGGGGCCTTCGGGACCGCCCGGGTGGTCCCTGCCGTCGAGTCGGTCCTACGCGCCGTTGGAGTCTGCCTGGAGGAATCACCAGGCGCCGAGCCGACATTTCGCTAAATTTCATCGCGCGGCAAGAAGCGAACAAAGGGAGGTTCCCTGGGCTTTGCCGGGCCTCTGCAAAATGGGAACCATGACTTCCACCCCCCCAGAGACCACTGTCCCCGCGCAGCTGACCGTCGGCTTCGACCTCGACATGACCCTCATCGACTCCCGTCCCGGCATCAAGGCCGCCTACCAGGCCCTTTCCGCCGCCACCGGCAGGTTCATCGACGCCGACCAGGCGATCACCCGCCTCGGCCCGCCGCTGGAGGAGGAACTCGCGTACTGGTTCACGCCCGAGGAGATCCCGGAGATGACGGACCGCTACCGGCAGATGTACCCCTCGCACGCCATCGAGCCGACCCCGGCCATGCCCGGCGCCCGCGAGGCGATCAAGGCCGTCCAGGCGCTCGGCGGCCGCGCGATCGTCGTCACCGCCAAGAACACCCCCAACGCCATCCAGCACCTGGAACACCTCGGCATCGAACCCGACGCCGTCATCGGCTGGCTGTGGGCCGAGGCCAAGGCCGGCGCCCTGCGCGAGCACGGGGCCCAGATCTACGTGGGCGACCACGTCGGCGACGTCCGCGGCGCCCGCACCGCGGGAGCGCTCTCAGTGGCGGTTCCCACGGGCCCCTGTCCCGAAGCCGAACTGCGCGCCGCCGGCGCCGACGTGGTGCTGCCGGACCTCACCGCGCTGCCGCAGTGGCTCGCCGAGTACGTCGCCACCCGCGAGGTCTGAGCACCGTACGCGCCCTCAGGCGGCCTGGGACGCCCGGGCCGCCTTGCGCTGCGCGGCGGCCGAACGCAGCACGCCCGCCGCGGAGATGGCGAACCCGACGCCCATGAGCATGCACACGGCCCACGCGTACGACGGGAACGGATCGGTGCCGAGGAACAGCGGGGTCATCGTCACGAGGGTCGCCACGGCGCCGATGGCGAACACGATGCCGCCGGCCTTGACGAGGCCGTCGCCGGGCCGCGCGTCGTCGGGATGAGGAGTAACAGTCACCCCACCAGGGTAGTTCCCTGGCCGAAGCCGTGAAGAGGGAAGGACCGGGGAACGTCTTGTCACCCGTTTCCGGACCACTAGCCTGGAGGGGGCGGGTCGAAGGACCCGCTGCACTGCTATCCGGAGCCGCTCATCCCGGCCCACCGGACCCGACGAGCACAAGGACAGAGGACGGACGTGCCTACCGGCAAGGTCAAGTGGTTCAACAGCGAGAAGGGCTTCGGCTTTCTCTCCCGCGACGACGGCGGCGATGTCTTCGTCCACTCGTCGGTGCTTCCCGACGGGGTCGAGGCCCTCAAGCCCGGACAGCGCGTCGAGTTCGGAGTCGTCGCAGGACAGCGCGGTGACCAGGCACTTTCGGTGACGGTCCTGGATCCGGCACCCTCGGTCGCGGCCGCCCAGCGCCGCAAGCCCGACGAGCTCGCCTCGATCGTGCAGGACCTCACGACCCTGCTGGAGAACATCACTCCGATGCTGGAGCGCGGCCGCTACCCCGACAAGGTGCACGGCACGAAGATCGCCGGCCTGCTCCGCGCGGTGGCCGACCAGCTCGACGTCTGATCCCGTCGCGTCCGCGCGTGCCCCGCCGCTCCCCGGAGCCGCGGGGCACGCGCGCGTCCGGCGCCGGCCGTGCCGTTCCGCTACGGGAAGCGCAGCGCGTCCGGACCGATGGCCGGAACCAGCCCCTCGGCGGCGGCCCTGGTCAGCAGCCCGCGGACCGCCGCGTACCCGGCTTCGCCCAGGTCGGCGGTGAACTCGTTGACGTACAGACCGATGTGCTGGTCCGCGACCGCCGGGTCCAGCTCCTGCGCGTGCGCGCGGACGTACGGCCGTGACGCCTCCGGGTCCTCCCACGCCATCCGCACCGACGCCCGCGCCGACCCGGCCAGCGCGCGCAGCGTCTCGGCGCCCAGGGACCGCTTGGCGATGATCGCGCCGAGCGGGATCGGCAGACCGGTCGTGGACTCCCAGTGCTCACCCATGTCGGCCAGGCAGTGCAGCCCGTAGTCCTGGTAGGTGAACCGGGCCTCGTGGATGACCAGCCCGGCGTCCACCCGCCCGTCGCGCACCGCCGGCATGATCTCGTGGAACGGCAGCACGACCACCTCGCCGACCCCAGCCGGCAGCACGTCCGCCGCCCACAGCCGGAACAGCATGTACGCCGTCGAGCGCTCGCTCGGCACCGCGACGGTCTTCCCGCCCAGGTCCAGTCCGGGCTCGCGCGTCAGCACCAGCGGTCCGCAGCCCCGGCCCAGGGCGCCGCCGCAGGGCAGCAGCGCGTACTCCTCCAGCACCCACGGGAGCACCGCGTAGGACACCTTCAGCACGTCCAGCTCGCCGCGCTCGGCCATGCCGTTGGTGATGTCGATGTCGGCGAAGGTCACGTCGAGGGCGGGCGCGCCCGGGACCCGGCCGTGCGCCCAGGCGTCGAAGACGAAGGTGTCGTTCGGGCAGGGCGAGTAGGCGATCGCGATCGGCTCAACGGTGCTCATGGCGTTCTCCCCAGGAGACGAGTACGGGGCCCAGCGCGCGGAATCCGGCGGCGAGCGCGCCCAGCGCGTCCCCGATCCGCCAGGCGTCCCGGTCGCGCGGCCCGACGGCGTTGGACACGGCACGGACCTCCAGCACGGGCAGCCCGTACGCGGCGGCGGCCTCCGCCACCCCGAACCCCTCCATGGCCTCGGCCCCGGCCATCGGGTGGCGGGCCGCGAGCTCCGCGGCGCGGGAGGCGCTGCCGGTGACGGTGGACACGGTCAGCACGGGCGCGAGCAGCGCCCCGGTGGCCTCGGCGGCCCGGGCGGCGAGTTCGGCGGGCGGCAGGTGCACGCTCCGGCCGAAGCCGAGCGCGTCGACGGGGGCGAAACCGTCGGGGGTGCCCGCTCCCAGGTCGGCGGCGACGATCGCGTCGGCGACCACGAGGGAGCCGAGCGGGGCGGCGGGCACGAACCCGCCGCCGATGCCGGCGGAGATGACGAGGGAGTAGTCGGCCAGCGCGAGCGCGGTGGCCGTGGCGGCCGCGGCCGCGGCCGGGCCGACACCGCCGACGAGCACGTCGACGGCGGCGCCGGGCAGGTCACGGCGGGTGATGAGGTACCCGCCGCGCAGCGTGCGCGGCTCGGGGGTGACCGGGTCCGGATGAGGGGTCAGACCGGTGGCCACGGAGTCGGCCTCCGCGGCCACCGCGGTCACCACGAGCGCGCGCACGACGGTGCCCGGCTTACTTCAGCTTGAGCTTGAAGGACCAGACGGCGAGCGGCTTGCCGTCCTCGCCGACCTGGACCAGACCGAGCATCTTCGAGGCCGGAGCCTCGCCCTGGCCGCCGGTCGCGAAGACGTCGGCGCCCTGGAAGCTGCGGTAGGTGTTGCTGGACGGCTCGGTGATCGGCTGTCCGTCGAGGACCGCCTGCCACTTCTTGCCGTCCTCGACGACGGCGGGCTCGACGCCCAGGCGCAGCGTGTCGCCGCGGCCGTACTCGACGGTCTTCGCGTTCTTGAGGCCGGTGAGGCACTCCTGGACCTTGTCCATGGAGAGCTCCTTGCCGTCGCCGCGGCRCTCGGACTCGGCGGACACCGACGAGCTGCCGACGGTCACCGTCGCGAGCGGCGTCGGCTTGTCGCAGGCGGACAGGAGGAGGAGGCCGGCAGAGACGGCTCCGAGGGCCGCGACGCTGCGGCGGGCCCTACCCGGGAAAAGCGGTGCGGTCATGAGCCGAAGGCTATCGGGCCACCGGCCCGCGCCGCCGCACGGGGGGTCTTCGGCCMCGCCGCGGCCCCGGCCGGGCGGTACGGGACCACGCGGCTTCGGCCCCGCCGCGGCCCCGGCCGGGCGGTACGGGACCACACGTGCGGAGCCGCCCCCACCCCTCGGGGGCCTTTGCCCCGGCCCCGCGCCGGCCCCGCGCGCGGGAGCGATTCGTGTGCGGCGCCGTGGCCGGAGGCGGGCCCCCGGACCCCCGCGCCTCACCCGCCCGGCGGGGCCGGTCCCGCCGGGCGGGCGCTACGCCACGCGGGGGCGGGCGGAGCCCGGAGGGTGGGGGCGCGGAGTCGCCAGGAGGCCTCGGAGGGCCATGACCGTGCCCGCGGCCACCATCGTCGCGGCGACCGCCATCCCCAGCACCCCGTTCAACGGCAGCACGATCCCGATCCCGCCGCCCAGCACCCACGCCACCTGCAGCGCCGTCTCCGAGCGCGCGAACGCCGACGTCCGCACCGCCTCCGGCACGTCGCGCTGGATCATCGCGTCCAGCGACAGTTTCGCCAGCGCCTGGCAGAACCCCGCCGTGCCGGCGAGCACCGCCATGAGCAGCCCGCTGAACAGCACCGCCGCCAGCACCGCCACCGTGAGCGTCACCGACAGCACCGCCGCGATGATGGCCTCCGGGGCCCGGGCCCGCAGCCACGCGCCCACGGCCGTCCCCGCCGCGTTGCCCACTCCCGCCGACACGCCGACGATCCCGAGCGACACCGCCGCGCTCTGCCCCGCCAGGGGGTGCTCGCGCAGCAGGAACGCCAGGAAGAAGATCAAGAACCCCGACAGGGCGCGCATCGCCGCGTTCGCCAGCAGCCCGCACAGCACCGGCCGGCTGACCGTCCGCAGCCCCGGACGCTTCGAGTGCGCCTCGTGGGTGGACAGCCGTGCCCGCCGTTCCCCCTTCGCCTCGTCCACCTTGTGCGGCAGCTGGAACGCCGCGAAGGTCCCCCACACGAAGATCGCGCAGGCCCCGTACAGCGGCCACGGCGGCCCGATCGTGTGCAGCCCGGCGGCCACCGGCGCGGCGGCGCCCGTCGCGAGCAGGCCGGCGAGCGTGACCCGGGAGTTCGCCTTGACGAGTGAGAACTTCGGCGGCAGCAGCCGCGGCACCACGGCGCTGCGCACGACCCCGTACGCCTTCGACGCGACGAGCACCCCCAGCGCCGCCGGGTACAGCTCCAGGCCGCCGGTGGCCACCGCGCCGGACATCATCACCGCCAGCAGGGCCCGCGCCAGCATCGCGCACGCCATCGCCGCCCGCCGTCCGTGCGGCAGCCGGTCCAGCAGCGGCCCGATCACGGGGGCCAGCAGGGTGAAAGGGGCCATGGTGATGGCCAGGTACAGGGCCACCCGGCCGCGCGCCTCGTCCGTGGGAACGGAGAAGAACACCGTGGAGGCCAGCGCGACTGTGATCATCACATCGCCGGCGCCGTTGATGGCGTGCAGTTCGATCAGCCGGCCGAGGCCCGATTCACCCGCCCCGTGGGCGTGCGTGACGCGCCGGATTCCGCGCGCCGTACCGGTGAGGGGGAGGTGCAGGGCACGCCCGACGGCCCGGCCGGCCCGTCTGGCCGGTCCCGAGCCGTCGACGGACGACCGTACGGGTGCCACGTGGCCATAGTGCCCCACTCGGCCCTCCCGAAGCCGCCCCGGCGCGTCGCGGGYCACCGGGATGTCCGCGAATCGGACCTCGCATGTGGGCCGAAGGCTTCGGAGGAGGTAGCGTGCGTAGCGCGCCACCGGCGGTTGCTCTTGGCCGCGCGCCTCTTCGCGATCCCGCAGAATGGATCGCAGTGGGGTGCGCCCGAGGCCGATCGGGCGCGGACGTCGACGCGGCCCTCTGGTCCGCTCCGCCCGCGCTACGTACGGACGAGACCGACGGGTCGTTGTGGACGACAGTACGGACGGCGCACTCGTGAGACGGCGTAGGAGAGAACGAGACCTGTGAGTGCTGCGACGACGACGCGAAGCCGTACCCCGCGTACCCCTGACCGCCTCTGCGTCGAGGCGGTAGAACTCGCCCGTGCGGCGGCCGAGGAGGCCGCCTTCCCCGGCGGGGTGGGCGAGCACGTCTCCGCCGTCGCGGAGGGCGACCGGGTCGTCACGCACTTCTTCGAGTGCGAGGAACCGGGCTACCGCGGCTGGCGCTGGGCCGTCACCGTGACCCGTGCCTCCCGCGCGAAGAACGTCACCCTCAACGAAACGGTGCTGCTGCCGGGCGAGGACGCCCTGCAGGCACCCGAGTGGGTGCCGTGGAGCGAGCGGCTGCGGCCGGGGGACATGGGCCCCGGCGACCTGCTCCCCACGGACGCGGACGACCTGCGGCTGGAGCAGGGCTACTCGGGCGAGGACGCCCCGCCGCCGAACGCGGTGGTCTCCACCGAGATGGCCGAACTGGTCGAGGCCGAGGACGCCGACGTCACCGACCGGGTGGTCGTCCCCGCGCGCGGCTCCATCACGGCCGTCGCCGAGGAACTGGGCATGCGGCGGGCACGGGTGCTCTCGCGCTACGGGCTGCACAGCGCGGCCGACCGCTGGGACGAGTCCTTCGGCGCGAAGACCCCGATGGCGCAGGCGGCGCCCGCGTCGTGCGTCTCCTGCGGCTTCCTCGTCGCGATCGGCGGCTCGCTGGGCCAGGCCTTCGGGGTCTGCGCGAACGAGTTCGGACCGGCCGACGGCCGGCTGGTGTCCCTCTCCTACGGGTGCGGGGGCCATTCGGAGGCCGCCGTCATGCCGAAGCCGCTCCGGCCGGCGCCGCCGGTGCTCGACTCGATGGCGACGGACGAGTTCCCGCTGCGGCCCGCCGCGGGCACCGGCTCGGTCCCGGAGGCGGACCTCCCGTCCGCCGACCTCGGCCACTCCTGACCGTCCCCCCGGACACGTTCCCCGCGTACGCTCGGGGAATGGGGGAGACGGACGCTGACATGGTGGGGATGACCGGTCGGGTGACGGGGACCGTCGGGCCGGGCCTGGTCGGGGAGGTCATCGTGCGGATCCGGGGCGGGGCCGAGCACTTCCTCGCCCACCCGGCCCCGGGCGAGGGCGTACTGACGGTCGGAACCCTCGTGACGGTCGTCGAGCACCTTCCGCCGCGCACGGTCTACGTGATGGCCGCCTATCCGGCCGGCTGAGCGCGGTACAGCTCCCGCGCGCGGGCGGTGTCGACGGGGCCGTCCAGCGACAGGAAGTGCTCCAGCTGCCAGGCCTGCGTACGCTCCGCCTGCCGGCTGGTGGTGGTCACCCACGGCGGATAGACCCGGAAGGCCCGCTTGCCCCCGGCGCCGTCCACCGAGACGATGCCCCGGCGGCGGAGCACGCCGAGGGGCAGGACGAACTGGCCGAAGCCGTCGCCGTCCCGGCTGCTGACGACGAAGAGGTCGACCGGGTCCGACACGTCGAAGGGCGCGATGGGTCCGCCGCCCGGGGACCTCTTCCACACGGTGACGAACTGGCCCGCCTTGGTCGGCGTCGTCCTGGCCGACCGGAAGCGGACGGCGAGGCCGTCCAGGGTGAACGCGCACGCGTCGTACGCGGCGCTCTCGGCCTCGGGGACCGGCGGCGAGCAGTCGAACCCGCAGGGACCGTAGACGCGCTCACGCGCTGCGAGCAGGTCAGCGGGGGGCCAGGAAGGGTGCGCCGTCATCCGCCCACCCTGTCATGTCCACCGTCCGGTCCGGTCCGCGGCACCCGTGCGTATCAAGATGGCGACAAGAACGATCCCGCCACTTCTCCGGCGGCCCCACCAGGCGCAGACTCGCCCTCGTCGGTGTCGAACGGCACCGCGATAAGGGGGCGTTGCCGATGGCTATCGGCGTCGTGGCGGGAATCGTACTCGCCGCAATCATTGCTTTGATCGGCCTGTTCAAGCTCATGTGGCGGGTGGCCGAACCGAACGAGGCACTCGTCATCTCCGGCTCCACGCACAAGACCGAGGGCATCGGCGAGGGCATGGGGTTCCGGATCGTCACCGGGCGCGGAACGCTGGTGCTGCCCGGGGTGCAGGCGGTCCGCAAGCTCTCGCTGGATCTGAACGAGACCCAGCTGAACGTGGACTGCGTCACCCACCAGGGCATCCCCCTGAGGGTGAAGGGCGTCGTGATCTTCAAGATCGGCGACGACATGGTGTCCATCGCCAATGCCGCGCGCCGGTTCCTGGACCAGCAGAAGATGATGCCGGAGCGGGTGCACATCGTCTTCGCGGGCCATCTGCGGTCCATCGTCGGTGGCCTGACGGTCGAGGACATGATCCGTGACCGCGAGAAGCTGACCGGGCAGACGCGGGCGGCCTGCGGGACCGAGATGGAGAAGCTGGGTCTGATCGTGGACTCGCTGCAGATCCACGAGATCGAGGACCCGACCGGCTACATCAAGAACCTGGCCATGCCGCACGCGGCCGCCGTGCAGCGGGACGCGCGCATCGCGCAGGCCGAGGCGAACCGGCTGGCGACCGAGGCCGAGCAGACGGCCTTCGCGCGGATGGCGGAGGCCACCCGCGACAGCGAGATCCTCCAGGCCGGCTACCAGGCCGAGCGGGACAAGGCCGCGGCCACCGCCCGCCAGGCGGGCCCGCTGTCGGAGGCCGCGGCCAAGCAGGAGGTCGTCGTCCAGGAGACCCGGGTCGCCGAGCTGGAGGCGCACCGGCGCGAGCAGCAGCTCCAGGCCGACGTGCGCAAGCCCGCGGACGCGGCGGCGTACCAGACGAGGACCCTCGCCGAGGCGGAGCGCGACGCCCGCATCTCGGCGGCGCAGGCCAAGGCGAAGGAGACGGAGCTGGCGGCGGCCGCCGAGGCGACCCGGGTGCGGACGGCCGCGTCCGCGGAGGCCCAGGCCACCGAGGCGCGCGGGCTCGCGGCGGCGACGGCGACACGGGCGAGCGGTGAGGCGGAGGCGGCGGCCACCCAGGCCAAGGGCCTCGCGGCGGCCGAGTCGGCGCGGGCGAACGGTCTGGCGGCGGCGGAGGCGGCGAAGGCGAAGGGTCTCGCCGAGGCCGAGGCGATCAAGGCGCGGGCCGCCGCGCTGGCGGAGAACCAGGAGGCGGTGGTCGCGCAGCAGCTCGCCGAGAACTGGCCGGCGATCGTCGAGGCGGGCGCGGGAGCGTTCGGGAACGTCGAGCACATGGTGCTGCTCAACGGGGCCGAGGGGATGTCCGAGATGTTCGCGAAGGCCCTCACGATGGGCGGAGCGGGCCTGGGCATGGCCCGGCAGATGCTGGCCTCGATGGCCCAGCCGTCGCCGGAGCCCCGGCAGGCGCCGGAAGCCCCGCAAGCCCCTGCCGTCACCCCCGTGAACGGCAAGGGCCCGCACCAGCAGATCCCGATCGACGACCGGGCCTGAGCCCGGCCCGGCCGGGGGCCGCGATGCCCGGGGCCCGTGGGGCCCGGCGGGCGGCCCCTGCCGGGTTGCCCCGGCGGTGGCCGGAAATCGAGCTTAGGGCGTGGCCGGGCTCCGGCCCGTGCGCTGCGCGCAAGGATCGTTGACCTTGCGCGCAACGCCTCCTGCCCGAGCGGCCGCCGGCCCCGTCACGGCAGCCGTCCGGCCGGGCCGGTCCGGCGTAGTTCCGACGGGCTGGTCCCGTAGGCCTGTCGGAACGCCCGGCTGAAGACGGCCGCGCTGGTGAACCCCCAGCGGGCGGCGATCGCGTGGACGGGCCGTCCGGCCAGCGCGGGCCGCAGCAGGTCGGCGCGGCAGCCCGCCAGCCGGCGGCGCCGGATGGAGGCGGCGACCCCCTCCGGCCGCCCCTGGAACAGCAGGTGCAGGCGGCGCAGCGAGATGTGGTGGCGGGCGGCGACCATCCCGGGGGTGAGCTCCGGGTCGCCGAGGTTGTGCTCGATGAAGGCGTCGATCTGCCGCAGCAGCACCTCCTCGCGGGCTTCGGCGGGGAGGCCGTCGTACACGTCGAGGCGTTCGGCGAGGCAGGCCGCCGCGAGGCCCAGGGCGGCGGTGCCCAGGTGGGCCAGCTCCCGCTCCCCGCAGCCTTCCGCGTGGGCGTCCACCGAGCCGAGGAACCGGGCCAGGACCGCGCCCGTGCCCCGGCCCGCCGGGATCCGCTGGGCGAGCAGCCGGTCCACCCGGTCGGGGCGCAGCGGCAGCGCGGTGCGGGGGATCTGCAGGACGACGGCGCGGACCAGGGCGTCGTCCGCGCCGGGGGCGCCCGCCTCGTAGGGGTGGGAGGTGCCCCACAGCACCAGGTCGCCGTCGACCGGCCCCGGGTCGGCCCGGTGCGGGGCGATCCGCAGGGGGCCGCCGGTGACCAGGGCCAGCTGGTACTGCTCGGGGTCGCCCCGGCGGATGTGGCCCGGGGTGCGGCGCGAGCGCAGCGGGGCGCAGTCGAAGGTGGAGACCCGGACGGGGCCCAGGTCCAGAACGGCGGCGTCGGCGCGGAAGCCGCCGGGGTCCACGCAGCGGATCGCGGTCGGCGCGAGGGAGCGCGCCACGGCGTCCGGGAACCAGTCGAACCTGTCCCGCGGCGCCACGGCGGCCGAGGACATCGCCGCTCTCATTTTCCGGTACCCCTCCCACCACGCCACGGCGGCCATGAACATGACCAGTCCCGTTCCGTGGGCAGGGACGCGGCCCGACACCCGCCGGTTCCCCGCGCGTTCAGCTGCCGGACCGCCGCCTGAACAGCCGCTTTCCCCCGACGACCAGGGCCGTGGCGGCCGCCAGCACGAGCACGCCCTTGCCGTAGCCGCCGCCCTGGCCGCCGGCCGGCCCGCCGTCCGCCCGGTTCCCGTTCCCGCCGCCCGCCGCACCGGAGGGAGCCGGACCGGAGGCGGAGGGACCGCCCCCGGCGGCAGGTCCGGGCGGGACCACCGCAACGGCCACCACCCTGCTGTTCGCGCCCTCCGCCCCGAACATCAGCGTCTTYCCGTCCGGGGTGTACGTCACCGACTCCGCCTGCCCCTGCCACGGCGCGTCCACCCGCTCGCCCCCGCCCTCGGGCCGGCCGTCCTTCCACGGGTAGGTACGGGCCGTGAAGTAGCCGCGCAGCGTCAGCCGCCCGCCGTCCGGCGAGAACGCCCCGTCCGTCACCCACGGCACGTCCGCGATCCGCCGGAAGACGTTGGGCCCGTCCGCCGACAGCCGCTCCGGGCCCTCGTACAGGCCGCCCCGCTGCTCGTTCTTGCTGGCGATGTACGCCCGGCCCGTCACCGGATGCACCATCAGGGCCTCCGCGTTGCGAGGCCCGTCGGCGTAGGTCACCGTGAACTGCTCGGCCTTGACGGTGGTGTCGCGCAGCTCCTTCGGCTCCGGGAAGCGGTAGATCCACACGTGGTCCCAGGTGCCGTCCCGGTTGTCCCCGATGTCCCCGACGTACAACTGCCCGTCGGGGCCGAGCGAGATGGCCTCGACGTCACGGGGGGTCCCGATGCCGCTCATCGTCACCCGGGCCACGGTCCGGCCCGTCGCCGAGTCCACCGCGTACACGTACGGGCCGTCGTCGCTGTCGTTGTGCGTCCAGTAGACGCCGGGGTGGATCCGGCTCGCCGCCAGTCCGCTCGACTCCGTGATCCGCGGATCGGTGATGGTGAACCCGGACGCGCCGGGCCGGTCGTCCGCCGGGGCCGCCACGGCCGGGGTGGCGGCCCCCGCCGGCAGGGCCGCGCACAGGAGGGCGGCCGCAGCGGCGGCGACGGAGGGAAGGGCGGTCCGTACGGGCAACAGGCGCATTCCCCCAGCCTGCCAGCCCGCCAGGCGTGTCCGGCATCACAGGAGTACCTGTCGCGTGATCCGCGATGATGACCGGATGCGTTTCATGTTCGTCGGCGACTCCATGACCATCGGACGCGCCGGCGACTACACCTGGCGCTACCGGATGTGGCAGCACCTGGCCGCCACCCTGGACGGCCCCTTCGAGATCGTCGGCCCGCGCACCGCGCTCTACGACGCCGCCACCGGCGCGGGCACCAGTCACGCCTACGCCGCCCCCGGCTTCCCCGCCGGCGCCCGCCGCCACCTCGCCGGCTGGGGCGAGGGCTGGCAGCACATGGCCCCGCTCATCGGCCCCGCCGCCCACGAGGGCCGCGCCGACGTCCTGCTCGTCTCCCTCGGCCTGATCGACCTCGGCTTCTACACCAAGGCCGAGCAGACCGCGGCCAACGTGCGCCTCTTCGTCGACGCGGCGCGCCGGGCGCGTCCCGGGATCCGCATGGTGTTCCTGCCCGTCATCCCGAACGTCCGCGCCCAGGAGGACCCGCCCTTCGCGGCGGAGGTCACCCGGTTCAACGAACTGCTCGCCAAGGCGGTCGCCGACCTCACCACCGACGCCTCGCCGGTCCTGCTGGCCGCGCGCCCGCAGGCGTACGAGATCGCCCACGACACCTACGACGGCACTCACCCCAACGCCTCCGGAGAACACCGCCTGGCGGGCGAGTTCGCGGCCGTCCTGCACCAGGCCTGGGGCATCGGCGGCCCCTACCGCCCCGCCTGCGAGCCGTAACACGCCGACAGCGGCGGGGTCTTGCCTGGAGTGGACTCGAAGCAGTTGGCTTGGGACCCATGAAGTACACGCAGCTCGGACGCACCGGACTCAAGGTCAGCCGACTCGTCCTCGGCACCATGAACTTCGGCCCCCAGACGGGCGAGGCCGAAAGCCACGCCCTGATGGACGCGGCCCTCGACGCCGGCATCAATTTCTTCGACACCGCCAATGTGTACGGCTGGGGTGAGAACAAGGGCCGCACCGAGGAGATCATCGGCACCTGGTTCGCCCAGGGCGCCGGCCGTCGCGACAAGACGGTGCTCGCCACCAAGGTCTACGGCTCGATGGCCCCCGAGGGCGCGGCGTGGCCCAACTACGACCGGCTCTCGGCCCTGAACATCCGCCGCGCCGTCGACGACAGCCTCAGGCGGCTGCGGACCGACCACATCGACGTCTACCAGTTCCACCACGTCGACCGGCAGACCCCCTTCGAGGAGATCTGGCAGGCCATCGAGGTCCTCGTCCAGCAGGGCAAGATCCTCTACGCGGGCTCCTCCAACTTCCCCGGCTGGAAGATCGCCCAGGCCAACGAGACCGCCGCCCGCACGGGGCGGCTCGGACTGGTCAGCGAGCAGTGCCTCTACAACCTCGCGGAGCGGCGCGCCGAGATGGAGGTCATCCCGGCCGCCGAGGCGTACGGACTCGGCGTCATCCCCTGGTCCCCGCTGCACGGGGGCCTGCTGGGCGGCGCGGTCCGCAAGGCGGCCGAGTCGGGGCGCAGTGCCTCCGGCCGGTCGGCGGACGCGCTGGCCAACAGCTCGGTACGGGCGCAGGTGCAGGCGTACGAGGACCTGCTCGACAAGCACGGCCTGGAGCCCGGCGAAGTGGCCCTGGCCTGGCTGCTGACCCGGCCCGGCGTCACCGGACCGATCGTCGGTCCCCGTACCGACGAACAGCTCGCCTCGGCGTTGCGGGCGGTGGAGCTGGAGCTCTCCGGGGAGCTCCTCGCCTCCCTGGACGAGGTCTTCCCGGGGCCGGGGGTTTCGCCGGAGGCCTTCGCCTGGTAGCGGGCCGGCCGGCCGGGGCGGCCGCCGGGCGGGTCCTACTGTCCGACGGCGGCCGCCACGGCGACGACGACGAACATCAGCACGAGCACACCGGCCATGACACGGTTTCTGGTCTTCGGGTCCACCCGTCGAGATTAACGCGACCGCCCCCGCCCCCGGCGCCGGGGGCTGCGAGACTTTCGCCATGGTGGTGACCGTGGAAGACGTACGGCGGCTCGCGCTCGCGCTGCCGCGCACCGAGGAGCACCTCGTCCGCGACCGGGTGAAGTTCCGGATCGGGCGGATCGTCTACCTCGCCCTCTCCCGGGACGAGAGCGAGCTCGGGTTCGCCTTTCCCAAGGAGGAGCGGGCCGCGCTGGTCGCGTCCGAGCCGGCGAAGTTCTCCCTGCCCGGCGCCGGTGACCTGCGCTACAACTGGGTGCACGCCCGGATGTCCGCCCTCGGCCACGGGGAGCTGGCCGAGCTGGTCACCGACGCCTGGCGGATGTGCGTACCGGCGAAGGTGGCCCGCACCCACCTGGAGGGCGGGCTGCCGGCCGCGCCCGGCCTCGACGAGCTGCGGGAGGCCGCCGCGGTGTTCGGGGCCTTCCCCGGCGTCGACCGCAGCTGGCGGGCGCTGGCCGCGGACACCGCCCCCGGCCTCGACCTGTCCCGGGCCGCGCACCGCACCGCCCTGCACCGCTGGCTCAACGCCTGGGGCTGCCGCATCCGCTACCCCCGGGACGGYGAGCCCGACCCGCTGGGGACCGGGCTCGACGCCTGGTGGGGCCGGCACAGCCTGCCCGGGGCCCCGCTCGCGGCCCTGGCCGACCGGGACCTCGCCCGGCTCGCGGCCGCGTACGGGGACCTGGCCGCGCTCCCGCTCGGCCGCCGCACCCTCGGGCCGACCGCCGCCGCCAAGGCCCTGTTCGCGCTGCGGCCGCGCACCGTGATGCCCTGGGACGCGGCGATCGCGACCCGCATGCACGGCGCGCGGGACGCCGCCGCCTTCGACCGGCACCTGCGCACCGGCCGGGCCTGGGCGCGGGCGGCGCTCGCCGAGAGCGGCCTGGACGAGGACGCGCTGACCGCCTGGCTGGGCCGGCCCGGACTCCCGCTGGCCAAGGTCCTCGACGAGTACCTGTACGTCACCCTCAGCCACCGGGGCGGCGACGCCCCCGACCCGGCCGTGCGCGCTCAGCCGGCCGCGGGGACCAGTGCGGGCTCCTCGGTGATCCGGGCCGGCCGGGGCCGGGCCAGCGCGACGTAGCTCGACGTGCGCAGCGCCACCGACACGTCGAGCCGGCCCGCGTTGAACCAGATCTCCTCCTGCTCCAGCAGCTCCGGATCGACCACCACCTCCACCGACGGGTCGAAGCTCACCGGCATGATCGAACCGCTGGCGCAGCCCGTCAGCTCCTCGGCGACCGTCCGCACGGCGAAGGAGGCGTTCGTGCCCCCGTACGCCGCCCGCACCGCCTCCAGGTCGACGCGCCGGTGCCCCGGCACCACGGCGATGACGTAGCGGCGTCGTTTGCGTCCCAGCGCGACTCTGATGACCAGGCACTTGGCGGCCTCTTCGAGGCGGTGGCCGCGGATGAGGCTGGCGAGTTCGGTCTGGCCCTCCGGGGCGTGGTGGAGCAGCCGGTAGTCGGCCCCTCCGTCGCCCAGGAGGTCGAGCAGGCGGGTGTAGCTGTCCGCGATCGCGGTCGCAGAGGTCACAACGGTCCTTTCCGGAAACTTCGTTGGCGGTGGCTCAGCGGTCGCGCAGCTCCAGGGTGCAGCACTTGACGCTGCCGCCCGCCTTGAGGAGCTCGGAGAGGTCGACCCCGATCGGCTCGAAGCCGCGCTCGCTGAGCTGGGCCCGCAGACCGGTCGCCGCCTCCGGCAGCAGCACGTGGCGGCCGTCGGAGAAGGCGTTCAGCCCGAAGACCGCGGCGTCCTCGGCGGTGGCGAGGATCGCCCGGGGGAACATCGTGCGGAGCACGGACCGGCTGCCCTCGGAGAAGGCGGCCGGGTAGTACATGACCTCGTCGTCGGAGAGCACGGCCAGTGCCGTGTCCAGGTGGTAGAACTCCGGGTCGACGAGGGTCAGGCTCGTCACCGGCAGGCCGAAGAACTCCTGGGCCTCGGCGTGCGAGCGCGGATCGGTGCGGAAGCCGGTGCCGGCCAGCAGCCGGCGGCCGACGGTGAGGATGTCGCCCTCGCCCTCGTTGATGAACTCGGGCCACAGCACCTCCCGGTAGCCCCGGCGCTCGAACCAGTCGAGGTACGCCGGACCTTCCGCGGTGCGCTGCGCGTGCCGGAAGCGGGCCCCGTAGACCTTGCCGTCGACCACGGTGGCGCCGTTGGCGGCGAACACCATGTCGGGGAGGCCGTCGACCGGCTCGATCTCCTCCACGAGGTGGCCGAGGTCGAGGTACAGGTCGCGCAGCCGCTCCCACTGGCGGAGGGCGAGGGCGGTGTCGGTGCGCTGCTCCGGGTGCATCCAGGGGTTGATCGAGTACCTGACGTCGTAGTGCCGGGGACGGCACATCAGCAGCCTCCGCCGGGTGGCGACGCGGGAGGGGACCGGGAGGGTGGCGGTGGGCTCGGTGAACGGCACGGGGACTCCTTCAAGGGTGACTGGAGGGGCCGGGCCGCCCACGGGATGGGGTGGGCGGCCGTCATCGGGGCACGGTGCGTCAGCGGGCGGAGGCGGGCGGGTACTCGGCGTGAGCATGCCGGGATCGCCTCTACTGCTCCTTTTTCACCGGAATCCGGATTCCGCCCCCCGAAGTCCGGGCCACCGGAACGTGAACCGTCCCGGAACCCTGCGCTTCACCGGCCCGGGCGCGGGGCGGGCGCGGGAGCGGGACGGGGCCTGCTCAGCCCGTCAGGGGCCAGGCCTCGACGACCTCGTACCGGGGCTGCTCACCGGGGACACCGCTGGTGGGGAGGTTGCTGCGGACGAGGCTGAGGGTGTCGACCCGCCAGGGCGTGCCCTCGAAGCCCGCGAGCGCGTCGAGGAACGGCCGCAGGTCGGCGGCGCCCCGGCTGCGGGCGAGGGTGAGATGGGGGGTGTAGCGGCGGTGCTGCTCCATCGGGATCCCGGCCCGCCGGGCGGCGGCGTCGGCCCGCTCGGCGAGCAGCCGCAGGGCGTCGAGGCCGCCGGCGGCTCCGGCCCACAGGGCGTGGTCGCCGAAGTGGCCCGCGCCGTGCAGGCGCAGTGCGAAGGGCTCGGTACGGGTGGCCGCGCGGGCCAGGCGGGCGTGCAGGTCGGGGAGCAGCCGGTCGGGGACCTCGCCCAGGAAGGCGAGCGTGAAGTGCCAGCCCGCCTCGGCGGTCCACCGCAGCCCGTCCCCGCGGGGCACCCCGGCGAGCGCGGCCCGCAGCTCCTCGACGGCCCCGTCGGACGGCAACACGGCGGCGAACAGCCTCATGCCCCGACGATATCCCCGCGCGCGCGGGCTCCGCGGGCCCCGCGCCGGATTTCCGGCCGGGACACGGCCCCGGCCCCGCCCGGTGCCGTCGGCGGGGCGGGCCCCCGGGCCCGGTGCCTGCCCGGAACGGGGCCCCGGGCCCGACCGTGCCCGGAACGGGGCCCCGGGCACGGGGCCCGGGGTCCCGTGCCGGGCTCCGGCCGGGGGAAGGGCTACGCCGCCTTGACCAGGGCGCGGGCGCGGTCGGTGCGGGCGGCGGGGACGAAGGTGATCCCGCGGCGGTTCACGCTCAGGCGGAGGTTGCCGACCCGGGAGAGGACCACCGCGACGCCGAGCGCCGCCGCGAGCGAGACAAGGCCGCCGGCGGCCATGCCGAGGCGGGCTCCGTAGGTGTCGGTGATCCACCCCACGAGGGGCGCCCCGACCGGGGTGCCGCCGGTGAAGACCATCATGAACAGCGCCATGACCCGCCCCCGCATCTCGGGGTCGGTGGCCATCTGGACGCTGGAGTTGGCCACCACGTTCACGGTCAGGCCGAACATCCCGACGGGCACCAGCAGCGCCGCGAACAGCCAGAAGGACGGTGCGAACGCCGTCACCAGCAGCAGGGCGGAGAAGAGGACCGCGGCCGTCACCAGCACCCGCAGCCGTGCCTGGCCCCGGCGCGCGGCCAGCAGGGCGCCGACCAGGGAGCCCGCCGCGATCAGGGTGTTGAACAGCCCGTACGTGCCGGCGTCGCCGTGGAAGACGTCGCCGACGAAGGCCGACAGCCAGATCGGGAAGTTGAACCCGAAGGTGCCGATGAAGCCGACCAGCACGATGGGCCAGACCAGCTCCGGCCGGCCCGCGACGTACCGCAGGCCCTCCCGCAGCTGGCCCTTAGCGCGCGGCTGCGGCGTGACGGGGTGCAGTTCGCGCGTCCGCATCATCAGCAGGCCCGCGATGGGCGCCGCGAAGGACAGCCCGTTCAGCAGGAAGGCCCAGCCGGAGCCGACGGCGGTGATCAGCACGCCGGCGATCGCCGGGCCGACCAGCCGCGCGGACTGGAAGTTGGCGGAGTTCAGGCTGACCGCGTTGGCGACCTGCGCGGGACCGACCATCTCGGAGACGAACGTCTGCCGGGCCGGGTTGTCGAGCACGGTGACCAGACCGAGCAGGAAGGCCGCGAGGTAGACGTGCCAGACCTGGACGTGTCCGGCCAGGGTGAGGACGGCGAGCGCGATGCCGGTCAGACCCATGGCGCCCTGGGTGGCCAGGAGCAGCGGCCGCTTGGGCAGCCGGTCGGCGAGGACGCCCCCGTAGAGGCCGAACACGAGCATCGGCAGGAACTGCAGGGCGATGGTGATGCCGACCGCGGAGGCCGAGCCGGTCAGGGAGAGGACCAGCCAGTCCTGGGCGATGCGCTGCATCCAGGTGCCCGTGTTCGAGACTGCCTGGCCGGCCGCGAAGAGCCGGTAGTTGCGGATCCGCAGCGAGCTGAACATGGAGTTCCTGCCCGCGGGTACCGCGCTAGAGGGGGTGGATGTGTGGCCGGGTGCGGAGTCTGCTCCGGTTCCCGTACTCAAAAGCGTTCGCCTCCTGGCGTCGTTCCTACAGGTGCGCGAGCTTCTCCAGGACGGGTGCGGCCTCGCGGAGCTTGGCCCATTCGTCCTCGGTGAGCTCGGCCGCGAGCCCGGCCAGGAAGGCGTTGCGCTTGCGACGGCTCTCTTCGAGCATCGCCTCGGCCTCCTCGGTCTGGCTGACCACCTTCTGGCGGCGGTCCTCGGGGTGCGGCTCCAGCCTGACCAGTCCCTTGGCCTCCAGCAGCGCGACGATGCGGGTCATCGACGGGGGCTGGACGTGCTCGCGCCGGGCCAGCTCACCGGGGGTGGCCTGGCCGCAGCGGGCGAGGGTGCCGAGGACCGACATCTCGGTCGGGCTCAGCGATTCGTCGACGCGCTGGTGCTTCAGGCGTCGGCCCAGCCGCATGACGGCGGAGCGGAGGTCGTTCACGGCGGCAGCATCGTCGCCATGGGAAAGGTCAAGCATGTACTTAGAATAACTCATTACTTTTCCTAAGGAACACCGGGTGGGGGTCGTCACTCGTACGGGTGAGTCGGCGGCGGAAAGTGACACGCGTCCACGCCGTCTGGCCCGACCCTTTCGGCATGGGGACACATGTGCTGAGCGTGCGCATAGACGGGGAGCTGCTGGAGCGGCTCCGCAACCATGCCGCCAAACGCGGAATGAGCGTCCAGGACTATGTCGTCCGGACGCTCATTCGCGATGACTTCGACGAGCGGTTCAAGACCGCGGTCGACGAGACGGAGAAGTTCTACGGTCTGACGTGACCGCCTGTGGCTCGGGGCGGCTACGTGAGGCCGAGGGCCGGCATCGCGTAGTAGAAGGCGAACACGGCCGAGACGACGTACATGGCGGCCGGGACCTCGCGACCCCGGCCGGTCGCCAGGCGCAGCACGCTGAAGCTGATGAAGCTGATGCCGATGCCGTTGGTGATCGAGTAGGTGAAGGCCATCATCACCATGGCCAGGAAGGCCGGGACGGCGATGGTGAAGTCGTTCCAGTCGATGTCCCTGACCGAGCCGGCCAGGATCAGGAAGCCGACCGCCACGAGGGCGGGGGTGGCGGCCTGCGAGGGCACCATGGTGGCCAGCGGGGTCAGGAAGAGCGAGACGGCGAAGAGGCCGCCGGTCACGATGTTCGCCAGACCGGTGCGGGCGCCCTCGCCGACGCCGGCGGTGGACTCCACGAAGCAGGTGGTGGCCGAGGACGAGGTCGCGCCGCCGGCGGCCACGGCCAGGCCGTCCACCAGCAGGACCCGGTTGATGCCGGGGAAGGTGCCGTCCGGCTGCGTCAGCTTGGCCTCGTCGCCGATGCCGAGGATCGTGCCCATCGCGTCGAAGAAGCAGGACAGCAGCACGGTGAAGACGAAGAGCACGCCGGTCAGCACGCCGACCTTGCCGAAGCCGCCGAACAGGCTGACCTGGCCGACGAGGCCGAAGTCGGGCGCGGCCACCGGGTTGCCGGGCCACTGCGGCACGGTCAGGCCCCAGGCCAGGTCCGGCAGGTCGGCGACCGCCTGGACGGCGACCGCGACCAGGGTCATGGCCACGATGGAGATCAGGATCGCGCCGGGCGTCTTGCGGATCAGCAGGGCGAGCGTGAGCAGGACGCCGACCACGAAGATCAGGACCGGCCAGCCGTGCAGGTGGCCGTTGCTCCCGAGCTGGAGCGGGACGGTGGTGTGCGCGGCGTCCGGGATGCGGGTGACGAAGCCGGAGTCGACCAGGCCGATCAGCATGATGAACAGGCCGATGCCGATCGCGATGCCCTTGCGCAGCCCCAGCGGGACCGCGTTCATGACCCGCTCGCGCAGGCCGGTGGCGACCAGCAGCATCACCACGAAGCCCGCCAGCACCACCATGCCCATGGCGTCGGGCCAGCTCATCCGCGGGGCGAGCTGGAGGGCGACGACGGTGTTGACGCCGAGGCCGGCCGCGAGGGCGATCGGGACGTTGCCGATCACGCCCATGAGGAGGGTGGCGAAGGCCGCCGTCAGCACGGTGGCCGTGACGAGCTGGCCGCTGTCGAGCTGGTGGCCGTACATGTCCTTCGCGCTGCCCAGGATGATCGGGTTCAGCACGATGATGTAGGCCATCGCGAAGAAGGTCGCGAACCCGCCCCGGAACTCCCGGGCCACGGTCGAACCGCGCTCCGAGATCTTGAAGTAGCGGTCGACGCGGGTGGTGGGGGCCGCGGCGGGTGCCGAGGTGCTCATGCGGTCCTCAAACGGGTTGATTGGGTGGTTCATACGAACGAAACCGGCCGTAGGCAAACCGTTTCAGTATGAACACATGAAGGACGGGCAGTCCATCTCCGCGCGTAGACCCCAAATCCGGCCACCTAGACTGGTCTCCATGGCGAAGTGGACTGCTCAGCACGAGGCGCCCGAGCCCCTTGAGGGCCCGGTGGTCGCCACCATCACCGGCGGCACGATCCTCTGGTTCGCCATGTTCCTCGTCCAGCTGCCCTTCTACGGGTGGTTCGCGGACCAGGACCTGCTGTGGTGGGTGTGGACCTGCGCGGCCGGCGGCGGGCTCGGCCTCATCGGCATCTGGTACGTCCGGGGCCGCGACGCCGCCCTCAAGCGCCACGCCGCCGAGCAGGCGGCCGCTGCCGCCCAGGGCACCGGAGCGGACCCCGCGTCCCCCGGTACGCCCGGCACGCCCGGCTCCGAGCGGTAGGGCCCGGACGCCGGCCCCGGCGCGGGCCCGGGCCCCGGCCTCCACACCGCCCCCGGCCCCGACCCCGACCAGGGGACGATTCCACTCATCCTGAAGTCGGATCTTCCGGCTTCTCGGCGGGTGAACCGTCCCGGCGCCCTTTACCGTCGAAAGCATGACGCAGCGGGCGAAGATCGACCATGACGGGCCGGAGCGCTCCGGCACCGGCCCCGCCATCGACGCGGGAGCCGAGCTGGATCCCGTCCACCCGGTGAAGCCCCCCGCCCCCCGCTTCAAGCCGGGCGGCCTCCTCACCGCCGAGGTCGCCGAGCGGGTCGCCCGCGGCGACGTCAACGACGTGCCCGTCCGCTCCTCCCGCTCCACGGCCGAGATCGTCCGCGCCAACGTCTTCACCCGCTTCAACGCCATCATCGGCGTCCTCTGGGTGATCATGCTCATCGTCGCGCCCATCCAGGACAGCCTCTTCGGTTTCGTGATCGTCGCGAACACCGGCATCGGCATCATCCAGGAAATGCGCGCCAAGAAGACCCTCGACGGGCTGGCCGTCATCGGCGAGGCCAAACCCAGCGTCCGCCGGGACGGCGCCACGGTGGAGATCTCCACCTCCGAGATCGTCCTCGACGACGTCATCGAACTCGGCCCCGGCGACAAGGTCGTCGTCGACGGGACCGTCGGCGAGGCCGACGGACTGGAGATCGACGAGTCCCTGCTCACCGGCGAGGCCGACCCCGTCCTCAAGAAGCCCGGCGACCAGGTCATGTCCGGGTCCTTCGTCGTCGCCGGGGGCGGCGCCTTCACCGCCACCAAGGTCGGCCGCGAGGCCTACGCCGCCCAGCTGGCCGAAGAGGCCTCCCGCTTCACCCTCGTCCACTCCGAGCTGCGCAGCGGCATCTCCACCATCCTCAAGTACGTCACCTGGATGATGATCCCGACCTCGATCGGCCTGATCGTCAGCCAGCTCGTCGTCAAGCAGAACAACGTCAAGGACGCCATCGCCCGCACCGTCGGCGGCATCGTCCCGATGATCCCCGAGGGGCTCGTCCTCCTCACCTCCGTCGCCTTCGCCGTCGGCGTCATCCGGCTCGGCCGCAAGCAGTGCCTCGTCCAGGAGCTCCCCGCCATCGAGGGCCTCGCCCGCGTCGACGTCGTCTGCCTCGACAAGACCGGCACCCTCACCGAGGGCGGCATGGACGTCACCGAGCTGCGCCCCCTGGGCGGCGCGGACCAGGCCTACGTCAGGAAGGTGCTGGGCGCCCTCGGCGAGTCCGACCCGCGCCCCAACGCCAGCCTCCAGGCCATCATCGACGCCTACCCCGACAGCGCCGAGTGGCGCTGCACCGAGTCCCTGCCCTTCTCCTCCGCCCGCAAGTACAGCGGCGCCAGCTTCAGCGAGGGCGACGGCGAGAACAACACCTGGCTGCTCGGCGCCCCCGACGTGCTGCTGCCCGCCGGGGACCCGGCGCTGGAGGAGATCGAGGGCCTCAACGAGCAGGGCCTGCGGGTCCTGCTGCTGGCCCGCTCGGCGCGCGAGCTCGACGACGCGGCCGTGGCCACCGGCAGCAGGCCCACCGCCCTCGTCGTCCTCGAACAGCGGCTGCGCCCCGACGCCGCCGACACCCTGCGCTACTTCGCGGAGCAGGAGGTCAAGGCCAAGGTCATCTCCGGCGACAACGCCGTCTCCGTGGGCGCGGTCGCCGGGAAGCTCGGGCTGCCGGGCGCGCACAGCACCGTCGACGCCCGCAAGCTGCCCGCCGAACGCGAGGGGATGGCCGCCGTCCTCGACGAGAACGCCGTCTTCGGCCGCGTCACCCCGCAGCAGAAGCGGGAGATGGTCGCCGCCCTCCAGTCCAAGGGGCACACGGTCGCCATGACCGGCGACGGGGTCAACGACGTCCTCGCCCTCAAGGACGCCGACATCGGCGTCTCGATGGGGTCGGGCTCGGAGGCCACCCGCGCCGTCGCGCAGATCGTCCTCCTCAACAACAGCTTCTCCACCCTCCCCTCGGTGGTCGCCGAGGGGCGCCGCGTCATCGGCAACATCACGCGCGTCGCGACCCTCTTCCTCACCAAGACGGTCTACTCGGTCCTCCTCGCCGTCCTGGTGGTCTGCTCCCAGGTCGAGTACCCCTTCCTGCCCCGCCACCTGACCCTGCTGTCCACGCTCACCATCGGCATCCCCGCCTTCTTCCTGGCCCTGGCGCCGAACACGGAACGCGCGAAGCCGCACTTCGTGAAGCGGGTCATGCGGTACGCGATCCCCGGCGGGGTGATCGCGGCCGTCGCCACCTTCGTCACCTACCTGCTCGCCCGCGCGCACTACAGCGGCCCGGACGCCCTCCAGGCCGAGACCAGCGCGGCGACGCTGACCCTGTTCCTCACCTCGATGTGGGTCCTGGTGATCATCGCCCGCCCGTACACCTGGTGGCGGGTGGCGCTGGTCGGCGCGATGGGCGGGGCCTTCCTGATCGTCCTCGTCGTGCCGTGGCTCCAGGAGTTCTTCCAGCTCAAGCTGGTGGGCGTCACGATGCCGTGGATCGCGGTGGCGATCGCGGCGGCCGCGGCCGCCGCGATCGAGTTCACCTTCCGGTGGGTGGACCGCAGGTTCCCGGCCTGACGGGGCCGCGGGTCACCGCGGCGCCGCGGTGAACGGCCCGGCACCGTCCGCCCGGGCCGGAGGCGGTGAGGACCGCGGCGGCGTCGCGGTCGCCCATCAGTCGAACCAGCGGTCGCGGGCCAGTTCCGCCGTGCGGGACGGGTCCTCCAGGAGGGCCGCCAGCTCGAAGCGGCGGGGCCACTGGCCCGCGGACCAGGCGAGGCCGGCCGCCACGCCCTCCAGGGTGGCCGCGTGGAGGGTGCCGTCCGGGGTGCGGCGCCAGTCCAGTTCCTTGCCGCCCGCGATCAGTTCCTCGTGCTCGACGTACGTCGGCGGCGTGGCCGGGCCCAGGAGGATCCGTACGGCCTCCGGTACCTCGTGCTCCTCGCCCGGGGTGGTCACCTCCGCCGGGACGGTGTCCGAGAGGCGGCGCACCTGGAGGAGCTCCGCCAGGTCGGCCGCGCGGGACGGGGCGACCGGCAGGAGAGGCAGGCCCCCGGCGAGGGGGAGCAGGTCCGGGGCGTCGGCGATGAGGGCGTCGGCCGCGTCCACCACGACCACCTCGCCGTCGACCACCGCCCGCAGCTCGTCGGGGAGGGTGACCTGCTCGGGGTCCAGCTCGGCCAGGGCCCCGTAGAGGCCGTGCAGCTGGCGGCCGGTCACCTCGCGGTCCGGGTCGGCGAGGCGGGACAGCAGCTCGGCGGCGCCCCCGGGCTCGTCCAGGAGCGCGGTGACCGTGGTGCGTACGCCGAGGGCGCGCAGGACCTGCTCGTCCTCGAAGCCGGCGGCGTCGGCCGGGGTGTAGAGCCCCTCCAGGAGCGGGTCGCCGCCGGCGGCGCGCAGCCCGGCGGGGCGGCGGCCGTCGAGCACGGGGTGGTCGCGCAGCCACCAGGCGGTGTACGGGCGCACGGACTGCGTGGTGCCGTCCGGGAGCAGGATCCGCACCGGCTGGGTCAGGGCGTCGCGCAGCGGGGGCTGCGCGAGCATCGCCAGGGCCCGGGGCCAGTGGTCGTCGTCGACGAGGTCCAGGTCGCGGACGGCGATCAGCTCGGTGGCCACCGGGGGCACCGGGGTCTCGGGCAGCTGGTCGAGGAGGTCCTCGCACCACACGTCGACCGCGTCGAGCAGCCCCGCGTCGTCCGGCTCGGCATAGTCCCCGTCGCGGGGCTCCAGTTCGTCCGGGTCCAGGACCACGTCGGTGGCGCGGACCAGCTGGAACGTGGTCAGCACGCCGCAGGCGGCCAGGACGTCGGCGTCCCAGCGCTCGGCGAGGCCGGCGTCCAGGTACGGGATCTCGTCCTCGCGCAGGACGGAGGCCAGCGGGCTGCCGGCGAGGAGGAGTTCACCGGCCGGGGTCGGTTCGCCGTCCTCGTCGGGCAGGGCCAGCGCGCCCAGCCAGGGCTCGTCGCCGGGGGCCAGGGCGGAGTCGCGGACCAGGGTGAGGACCACCTCGGCCAGTTCGTCGGCGTCCAGGGCGTCGGCGTCCTCGTCCCAGATCTCGCCCGCGTCCAGGGAGGCCGCCACGGCGGCCCGGACCTGCGGGGTCGTCAGGACGGCGCGTGCGGTGGCGGGGAGGGCGCCGAGCTTCTCCAGCAGCGGGTGCGCGGCGTCCGGGTGGGCCACCTTCAGCCCCAGGCGGGCCAGGGACGCGGGGGTGTCGGCGTAGGGCAGCAGGACGTGGCGCGGGCCGATCGTGGTGCGGCCGTCGGCGAGGGGGACGGGCAGGCCGGACAGCCGGTCGGGGTCCACCCCGGCCAGGGTGTCGTACAGGCGGTGCCACCAGTCCGGGGTGCGCTCGATGCCGGCGATCCGCTCGATGGCGTCGCCGAGCGGCAGCCGGCCGACGCCCAGGGTGCGCAGCTCGGCGCGCCGCTCCAGGCCGGCGGGAAGCAGGGTCGGGAGCACCTCGGCGAGGACCCGTACGGTGTCGGCGCCCGCGCCCTCGACGACCTCGGCCTCGAAGGGGCGCAGCCGGGTCAGCTCCTCGGAGGGGGCGGCCGGGGCGAGGAAGGCGGTGCGGGGCAGGCGCGTCAGGACGGCGGCGCGCAGGGCACCGTCGAGTTCGCCCTTGCCGAGCGGGCCGGGCACCAGGTCGACCAGGCCGGTGCCCACCGGGTCCCAGGCGCCGAGGAGTTCGGCGTACGCGTCCGCCGCGCGCGCGACGAGGAAGTCGGTCAGCGGCCCCGGCGCGGGGTGGCGGCGGGAGGTGTCCAGCGGCAGGGAGGCGATGAGCAGGGCGGGGATGCCGAGCGGTTCGTCGGTGGGGGTCGGCGCGTGCACGACGGGGGCGGTGCGGGGGCGTTCGGGCGCGCCGTCGGGGTCCACGGGCACGGCCCAGGTGACGGTCCAGACGGGCCGCAGCCGCTCCTCCACGGGCCGGTCGGCGAGGAGTTCCCGCTCGATGGGGCCGCTGTGGCGGACGGTGCGCCAGCGGTGGGTGCCGGAGGCGGAGTCCTCGATGACGGTGTACGGGCCCTCGGTGCGCCGGTACAGGGTGCGGGCGCCGTCGGCCGGCGTCTCGACGACGATCTCGCGCAGTCCGGGCAGGGTCAGGAGCAGGGCGTCGTCGACGCCCGACAGCAGCCGCTGCGCGAGGTCCTCGGCGGCGCTGTCGCGCAGCGGGAGGACGACGACGGTGTCGTAACCCTCGGGGGCGGTGCCCTCGGCGGGCAGCGGCAGGCGCAGCAGGGGGACGTGTCCGTCGCGCCGGCGCAGTTCGTCGCCGAGTCCGGGGCTGAACGCGGAGGCCTCGCGGGCCATTTCGCGGGCTTCCGCCAGCGACCAGCGCACGCCCCCGTGGCGGCCGAGGACGGCCGGTTCGTCGGAGACGGCGAGGACGGCGGCGAAGCCGACGCCGAAGCGGCCGACGGAGTCCCGGGCCTCCTCGCGCTTGGCGGAGGCGCGCAGGGTGCTGAGCGACTCGACGCCCGTCGCGTCCAGCGGGGCGCCGGTGTTGGCGGCGGCGAGCACGGCGGGGCCGTCGGGTCCGGCGGGGTGCAGGGTGAGCCGCAGCCGGCCGGGGACCCGGGCGCGGGCCGCGGCGTCGGCGGCGTTCTGGGCCAGCTCGACGACGAGCCGGTCCCGGTAGCCGCCGAGCGCCAGGTCCTCCTCGGCGTTGGCGTCCTCGCGGAAGCGGGCCGGGCCCGAGCCCCACGCGTCGAGCACCGAGCGCCGCAGCCGGGCCGTGCTGAAAGGGTCCACGCCGCTCTGGGCCGCCGTCACTCGCACGTTCACGCCGCTGCCTCCAAGATGTGCTGGGCCTGGGAACCTCCTGCCCGGACGCCTTGAAGGTATCGCGTGCGGGGACACCCCCTGCGCCGCGCCCGTCAGGTGGGCGAACACGACGACGTCGCGGTCCCGGTGGCGGTCGTCGGTGAGCCGGTGCCCGGCCGGGCGCCGCGTCGCCCCGCCCCGGCGTCACCCCGCCCCGCGAACGCCGGAGCCCCCGGCGACACGTGGTCGCCGGGGGCTCCGGATGCCGGTCAGGCCCGGCCGCGCCGGGTCAGAGCTGCTCGATCACGTAGTCGATGCACGCGGTCAGCGCCTGCACGTCCGCCGGGTCGACCGCCGGGTACATGGCGATGCGCAGCTGGTTGCGGCCGAGCTTGCGGTACGGCTCGGTGTCCACGATGCCGTTGGCGCGCAGCACCTTCGAGATCGCCGCCGCGTCGATGTCGTCCGAGAAGTCGATCGTTCCCATGACGGCCGAACGCTTGTCGGCGTCCTGCACGAACGGGCTGGCGTACTTCGAGGCCTCGGCCCAGCCGTACAGGTGGCGCGCACTGGCCGCCGTACGGCCGGTCGTGAACTCCAGGCCGCCCTGGGAGTTCATCCACCGCAGCTGCTCGTCCATCAGGAACAGGGTGGACAGCGCCGGGGTGTTGTACGTCTGGTTCTTCAGCGAGTTGTCGATCGCCGTCGGCAGCGAGAAGAACTCCGGGATGTGCCGGCCGGAGGCGTGCACGCGGGCGGCGCGCTCCAGCGCGGCGGGGGAGAACGCCGCCAGCCACAGGCCGCCCTCGGAGGCGAAGGCCTTCTGCGGGGCGAAGTAGTAGACGTCGGTCTCGGTGATGTCCACCGGAAGTCCACCCGCGCCGGAGGTCGCGTCCACCAGGACGAGCGAACCGGCGTCGGCGCCCGCGACGCGCTTGATCGGCGCCGCCACACCCGTCGAGGTCTCGTTGTGCGTGTACGCGTACGCGTCCACGCCCGCCTCGGCGACCGGCTCGGGGTGCGAGCCCGGCTCGGAGGAGATCACCGACGGCTCGTCCAGCCACGGCGCGAGCTTCGCGGCCTTGGCGAACTTCGAGGAGAACTCGCCGAAGGTGAGGTGCTGCGACTTCCGCTCGATGAGACCGGCGGTCGCGATGTCCCAGAAGGCGGTGGAGCCGCCGTTGCCCAGGATCACCTCGTAGCCCTCGGGGAGGGAGAAGAGGTCCCGGAGTCCCTGGCGCACCGAACCGACCAGGTTCTTTACCGGGGCCTGGCGGTGCGATGTTCCGATCAGGGAGGTACCGGTGGCGGCGAGGGCGTCCAGCGCCTCGGTCCGCACCTTGGAGGGGCCCGCGCCGAAGCGTCCGTCGGCGGGCTTGATGTCAGCGGGAATCTGGATCTCGGCCACGAGCGGAGCGTATCGGGTCCCCGACCGACCGTCGGAGGCGCGTCCACCCGATGAGACGCACCCGCGCGGTGGCAGGCTGGGCACCGTGACGTCACCCGGGGAACTCGAACGGACATTGCGGGCGAACCTGCGCGGGGAGGTGGACTTCGGTGCCGCCGCGCGGGCGTTGACGACGATGGACGCCTCCAACTACCGGCGCGTCCCCGTCGGTGTCGTCACCCCGCGCGACGCCGACGACGTGGCCGCCGCCCTCGCCCTCTGCGCGGAGGCCGGCGTGCCCGTCGTACCGCGCGGGGGCGGCACCTCCATCGCCGGACAGGCCACCGGCACGGGCGTCGTCCTCGACCTCACCCGGCACATGGACGCGCTGCTCGCCGTCGACCCGGCCGCCCGGACCGCCGTCGTCCAGCCCGGCTTGGTCCTCGACCGGCTGCGCGACGCCGTCCGCCCCCACGGACTGACCTTCGGACCCGACCCCTCCACCCACTCCCGCTGCACCCTCGGCGGGATGATCGGCAACAACGCCTGCGGCGCCCACTCGGTGGCCTGGGGCACCACCGCCGACAACGTCGACGAGCTCGCCGTCACCGCCTACGGGGGCACCGCGCACCGCCTCGCGCGCGGCTGGGCGGGCGCCCCGGCGGGCCTGCGGGAGCTCGTCGAGGGGAACCTCGCGGTGCTGCGCACGGGCATGTCCGGCGGCTTCTCCCGCCGGATCTCCGGCTACGGCGGGCTGGACGCGCTGCTGCCCGAGCGGGGCACCGGCCTCGCCCGCGCCTTCTGCGGCAGCGAGGGCACCCTCGGCGTGGTCACCGAGGCGGTGGTCAGGCTCGTGGAGCTCCCGGCCGCGCCCGTGCTCGTCGTCCTCGGGTACGCCGACGAGAGCGCGGCGGCGGACGCGGCCGCCGGGCTGCTGCCCCACCGGCCGCTCACGGTCGAGGGCATGGCCGAGGACCTGGTACGCGGCCCCGCCGGGCTCCCCCGGGGCGGCGCCTGGCTGTTCGTGGAGATGCCCGACGAGGGGGCCGCGCGGGCCCTGCTGCGCGGCGCCGACGCCCTCGACGCGGCGCTCGTCACCGACCCGGCCGGGCAGCGGGCCCTGTGGCGGCTGCGCGAGGACGCGGCCGGTACGGCGACGCGGATGCCGGACGGGAGTATGGCCTGGCCGGGGTGGGAGGACTGCGCGGTGCCGCCCGCGCGGCTGGGCGCGTACCTGAGGGAGTTCCGGGCGCTGCTGGCGGCGCACGGTCTGCGCGGAAGTCCGTACGGGCACTTCGGGGAGGGCTGCGTCCACGTCCGGATCGACTTCGACCTGGTCACCCGGGAGGGCGTGGCCCGCTTCCGGACCTTCTCCGAGGAGCTCGCCGACCTGGTCGTGGCCCACGGCGGGTCCCTCTCGGGGGAGCACGGCGACGGCCAGGCGCGGGCGGAGCTGCTGCCGCGCATGTACGGGCCCGAGGTCATCGCGCTCTTCGCGGCGTACAAGGACGTGTGGGACCCGGCCGGCGGGATGAACCCCGGGATCCTGGTCCGCCCGGCCCGCCTCGACGAGAACCTCCGCTTCGCGGTGCTGCCCCCCACCCCCTTCGCCGGGGAGGTGGCCACCTGCGTCGGCGTCGCGAAGTGCCGCTCCACGGAGGTCGGCGGGGCGGGGGTGATGTGCCCCTCGTACCGGGCCACCGGCGAGGAGCGGCACTCCACGCGCGGCCGGGCCCGGCTGCTGCACGAGATGCTGGCCGGGGAGACGATCACCGGCGGGTGGCGCTCGCCGGAGGTCGCCGAGGCCCTCGACCTGTGCCTGGGCTGCAAGGGCTGCCGCAGCGACTGCCCGGTCGGCGTGGACGTCGCCGCGTACAAGGCGGAGTTCCTGCACCGCCACTGGGCGGGCCGGCTGCGGCCCGCCTCCCACTACCTGCTGGGCGGCCTGCCGGACTGGCTCCGCACGGTCACCGCCCTGCGCGCGACCCGGGCCGCGAACGCGGCCGCCCGCCGGGTCCCGTTGCCGGGGCTGGCCCGGGAGCGGGACCTGCCGCCGCTGGCGCCGGTGCCGTTCACCCGGTGGTGGCGCGGGCGGCCGGCGGTGCCGGCCGGGGAACCGGCCGGGGAGCCGGCCGTGACGGTGACGCTGTGGCCCGACACCTTCTCGGAGTACCTGGCCCCCGAGGCCGGCCGCGCGGCGGTACGGGTCCTGGAGGCCGCGGGCCTCGCCGTCGCCGTCCCCGCCCGCCGGGTCTGCTGCGGGCTGACGTACGTCTCCACCGGCCGCCTGGACCGGGCCCGTACGGTGCTGCGCCGCACCCTGGACGCCGTCGGGGAGGTACGGGAGCCCGTACTGGTCCTCGAACCCAGCTGCGCGGCCGCCCTGCGCACCGACCTCCCGGCCCTGCTCCCCGACGACCCCCGCGCGCACCGGCTCGCGGCGGCCGTGCGCACCTTCGCGGAGACCCTGGAGGAGTACGCCCCGCACTGGAGCCCGCCCCGTCTGGACCGGCCCGTGGCCGGCCAGACCCACTGCCACCAGCACGCCGTCCTCGGCGACGCCGCCGACCGGCGGCTGCGCGGGCGCGCGGGGCTGAGCGGGGAACTCAGCGGGGGCTGCTGCGGCCTCGCGGGCAACTTCGGCTTCGAACCCGGCCACCACGCCGTCTCGGTGGCGTGCGCGGAGGAACAGCTGCTGCCGTCCCTGCGGGCGGCCGCCCCGGGCACGGCCGTCCTCGCCGACGGCTTCTCCTGCCGCACCCAGATCGCGCAGCTGTCCGGCGGCCACCGGGCCCGCCACCTGGCGGAACTGCTGGCGGAGGCGCTGGGAGGGGACGCACTGTGAAGACCACATGGCGGTAAGGCAGAACGCGGAGGTACGGTCCTTACGTACCCCTTAGTCTGGATTCATGCCCGCACCCTCCTCGTCCCCGACGACCACCACCAGCTCCCCCAGCTCCACCAGCACCACCAGTACTGCCGGCCCCGCCCCCGCCCCCGCCGCGTCGGCCCCGGCCCCGGCCCGGAACCGGTTCGGCCCGGTCGCCCTGGTGGTCTCGGCCGGTGTCTCGGTGCAGTTCGGCGCGGCCCTCGCGGTCACCCTGATGCCGCGGGCGGGCGCCGCGGGCGTGGTCACCCTGCGCCTCGCCGCGGCCGCGCTGGTGCTGCTGGTGGTGTGCCGGCCGAAGCTGCGCGGCTACACCCGCTCGGACTGGGGCACGGTCGTCGCCTTCGGCCTGGCCATGGCGGGCATGAACGGCCTCTTCTACCAGGCCATCGACCGCATCCCGCTCGGCCCGGCCGTGACCCTGGAGGTCCTCGGCCCGCTGGCCCTCTCGGTGATCGTCTCCCGCCGCCTGGTGAACCTGCTGTGGGCGGGCCTCGCCCTCGCCGGCGTCGTCCTGCTGTCCGGGCACGGCGGGGGCGGCTTCGGCTTCGGCTCCCTCGACCCGGCCGGCGCGGCCTTCGCCGTCGGGGCGGGTGCGATGTGGGCCGCGTACATCGTCTTCAGCGCCCGCACCGGCCGCCGTTTCCCGCAGGCCGACGGCCTCGCCCTGGCGATGGCGGTGGCTGCCGTCATCTCGCTGCCGCTGGGCGTCGCCCAGGCGGGTTCCGCCCTGCTCGTGCCGAGCACCCTCGCCCTCGGGCTGGGCGTGGCGGTGCTGTCCTCCGTGCTCCCGTACACGCTGGAGCTGCTCGCCCTGCGCCGTCTGCCCGCCCCGACCTTCGCGATCCTGATGAGCCTGGAGCCGGCCATCGCGGCGAGCGCCGGGTTGCTGGTGCTGGGGCAGGCGATGTCGGTGCTCGACGGCGTCGCGATCGCCCTGGTGATCGCCGCCAGCATGGGCGCGGTGCGTTCCCAGATCGGCAAGAAGGCACGCGCGGCGCTGTAGGCGACGGCGACGTGCGGGGCCCCTCGACCCGCCCGCCGGTGTCCGGATGTGACAGAGAGCCGTCATTGCGGCCATCCGGCGGCCCCGTGACCATGGACGCATGTCCCCTTCCCACCGCGTCGTCATCGCGGTCTTCCCGGACGTCGACCTGCTCGACGTCACCGGCCCGGCCGAGGTCTTCGCCCTGGCCAACCGGGAGAGCGGGGGCCGCGCGGGCTACGAGGTCCGGCTCGCGGCTCCCGACGCCGGGCCGGTGCGCACGGCGGCCGGGGTGCGTCTGGTCGTCGACCTGACCTTCGACGAGGTCGGGGCCGCCGTGGACACCCTGCTGGTGCCCGGCGCCGTGCGGACGGGCCCGGACGGGCCGGTGGCCCGGGTCGACGAGCACGTCGTCGAGTGGGTGAGGGCCACCGCGCCGCACGCCCGCAGGATCGCCTCCGTCTGCGTGGGCGCGCACCTGCTCGCGGCGGCCGGGCTGCTGGACGGCCGCCGGGCGACCACGCACTGGTCGACCGCCGCCCAGCTCGCGGCCGAACACCCGCGGGTACGGGTCGACGCCGACCCGATCTTCGTGCGGTCCGGCCGGGTGTGGACCGGGGCCGGCATCAGCGCCTGCATGGACCTCGCGCTCGCGCTGGTCGCCGAGGACCACGGCGAGGAGCTGGCGCTCGCGGTGGCCCGGCAGCTGGTGATGTACCTGCGCAGGCAGGGTGGCCAGAGCCAGTTCAGCGTGCCGCTGAGCCGGCCCGCGGCGGCCCGCAGGGACATCGACGAGCTGCGCCTGTTCATCACCGAGCACCTCGACGGCGAGCTGTCGGCGGCCGCGCTGGCCGGGCGGATGTGCCTGAGCGAACGGCACTTCGCCCGGGTCTTCCGGCAGGAGACCGGCACCAGTCCGGCCGCCTACGTGGAGGCCGCCCGGGTCGAGGCGGCCCGCAGGCTGCTGGAGACCACCGACGAGCCGCTGGAGCGGGTCGCGGCGGCCACCGGGATGGGCTCGGTGGAAACGCTGCACCGCGCCTTCCGCAAGCAGCTCGACATCACGCCGGCGTCCTACCGGCGCCGCTTCCGCACCGCCTCCTGACCACCCCCGTACCCCGTCCGGGCGCCCCGGACCGCGTCCGCGCGCCTCCGTACCGCTCCCGCACATCCCCGTACCGCTCCCGCACATCCCCGTACCGCGTCCGGGCGCCCTCGTAGCGCTCCCGCACGCCCCCGTACCGCTTCCGCACACCGCTTCGCGACCTTCCCGACCCCCGGCACGCGGGCCCCGTGGCTCCGCCATGCCTCCTCACCGAAAGGAACACCCCACCATGACCCCCTCCGTGAGCCTGCGCGACGTCATCGGCCTCGACAACACGCCGCCCCGCCTGGCCGAGAGCACCCTGGTCCTGATCGACTTCCAGAACACCTACCGCAGCGGCGTCATGGCCCTCGACGGCGCCGAGGCGGCCCTGGCCGCCGGGGCCCGGCTGCTCGCCGCCGCCCGTGCGGCCGGCACGCAGGTCGTCCACGTCGCGGACGCCGGCTACGACCTCACGTCCGAGGCCGGCTCCATCAGTGCCGAGGTGGCGCCCGCGGACGGCGAGCCGGTCGTGGTCAAGCAGGTGCCGAACGCCTTCCACGGCACCGGCCTGGAGAAGGTCCTGCGCGACCTGGGCGCCGGCCCCGACCTGGTGCTGGCCGGGTTCATGACGCACATGTGCGTCGCCTTCACCGCCCAGGGCGCCTTCAACCTGGGCTACCGGCCCACCGTCGTCGCCGAGGCGACCGCCACCCGCTCGCTGGCCGCGCCCGACGGCACGGTCGTCCCCGCCGCCGCCCTGCGGACGGCGGCCCTGACCACCATCGCCGACGTCTTCGGCCTCGTCGTCCCCACCGTCGCCGACCTCGCTCCCTGACCTGTACGGGGGTCAGGACAGGGGCAGGTCCAGGAAGGACGGGGTGGGCTCGGGGGAGGTGAAGGCGAGGGTGGCGCGGGGGAGGTTGGCGTCCCCGTAGAAGGGGTCGCGGGCGGCCAGCACCAGCATCACGCGGTGGCCGGGCGGGACGTCGTAGGCCGTGGCCTGGAGGGAGATGTCCGCGCAGATCAGGCTGTCCGGGGCCGAGTGGAGGTCGCTGAACGGGGCGTGCGTGACCAGGTGCGCCGAGCCGTCGGGCGCCAGGTCCATCAGGTACGCCACGAACGTGGAGCCGGGGTTCGCGGCGCGGTAGGTCACCCGGAGCCGGGGAGTGCCGCGCAGCCGGGCGGTCTCCGGCACCGGCGGGGAGGTCCAGACGGCCGCCACCGTACGGTCGACGGCGTCGGCCCGGTAGACCGCGGGCAGGCCGGCCAGCTCCGCGGATCCGGAGCGCACGACCTCGTCGGCGACCCGCACCCGGGTCTCCACCCCGCACACCACCCCGGCCGTCCAGCCCGGCTCGGGCGCTTCGGCGAGCACCCCGCCGCCGGTGAGGTGCAGGCGGCGGATGCGGCGGGTGAGGGAGTTCCAGGTGGGGTGGCGTTCCAGGGCGCGGGTCCACATCACCTCGCCGAGCACCTGTCCCTCGTCGGCGATGCCGTTGTCGGCGTCCCGGAGGTGGTGGTCGAACCAGCGGTGGGCGTCGGTCCAGATCCGGTTCGGCAGGCCGAGCAGGCCGGTCGTCTCGCGGCCGGCGTGGTCGCCGATGGAGGCGTCGAGCCGCTTGGGGCCGGTGAGTTCGCCGAACAGCTTCAGGGTCTGGTTGGCGGGGAAGAGGGTCTCGTGCCACGCCAGGGAGAGGAAGACCGGCACCCGGCGGCGGTTGATCTCCTTGAGGTGGGTGAAGGGCGAGCGCTGCTCCGCCCACAGCAGGTTCTCCTCCGCGTCCCGGCCGGCCAGGACGTTCTCCAGCACCCGCTCGGTCCGCCGGCCCAGCCGGGCGCGGGCCGCCGCCGCGTACAGGGCCTGGACGGCGCAGGCGCGGGCGGTGGAGTTCTCGTAGAGGACCTCCCCGAGGTCGCCCCAGGCGCCGAGCGCCGCGACCGCGTCCACCCGGGTGTCGTGCGCGGCGGCGAGCAGGGCGATGCCCGAGCCGTAGGAGTGGCCCAGGAAGCCGATCCGGGTGACGGGCCCCGCCGTGCGTTCGAGCAGGTGGTCCAGGGCGTGCCCGGCGTCGGCGACGTCGAGCGGCCCGGCGGCGTCCACGTGGCCCTGCGAGGCGGCGAACCCGCGGGCGCTGTAGGCGAGGACGTCGTAGCCGCGCGCCGCGAAGAGGCTCGCCTGGACGGCGTACGTGACCCAGCCCTGGTCCGTCCACGAGGCGGGGATCACCACCACCGGACGCGGCCCGGATCCCGTGTGCCGCCAGAGCGCGGCGTCGAGCAGGTCCCCGCCCGCGCCGGCCACCTTGCCCCGGCTGAAGACGGCGACGGCCCGGACGGCCGCCACCTCGGCGGCGCGGGCGGGCGGCAGCCCGGCGGGATCGCCGCTCTCCAGGGCGGCGGCGAAGGCGCCGAGGGCCGTCACGTCGAGTTCGGGGTGGAGCGGCAGGGATGCTGGGTTCACGGCGTTCATCCTCGTCGTCGATGGGCGTGGACGTGTTCGGATGCGGATGCGCGAGCGGGCGGCGGAACCTCCAGTATCGGCGCGCCGGACGGCGCCGTCCGGGGGCTTCCCGGCGGACGGCCGAAAGCCTCCCCGGCCGGACGCGGGGGCGACCGGGGGAGCGGGCGGGTGGCGCGGTCAATGCGCCAACTCGGTCTCACCCGAACGGGTTTGGGGGTGCTGGCGGGAACCGGCCGGGCGCTGCAAAAATCATGCAAGCATGCTTGATTGTTTAAACGGAGGCTGCCAGGCTTCCCCTCACGCCGAGAGGGGAGCACACCGTGCCCGATCCGTCCGCCGTCGCCGTCTTCACCGATCTACGGGAGGAGAGCGGGGAACTAGACGCCCTCGTGGGGGAGTTGCCCGCGTCCGGCTGGGCCGCTCCCACCCCCGCGAGCGGCTGGACCATCGCCCACCAGATCGCCCACCTGCACTGGACCGACCAGGCCGCGCTGCTCGCCCTCACCGACCCCGACGCCTTCGCGCTCAGGGTCGAAGAGGCCCTGAAGGCCCCCGACTCCTTCGTCGACGAGGGCGCCGAGGAAGGGGCCCGGCTGGCCCCCGCCGAGCTCCTCGCCCGCTGGCGCGAGGGCCGCCGCGCGCTCGACACCGCCCTCGCCGCCGCCTCGCCCGACGCCCGCTTCCCCTGGTACGGGCCCCCGATGAAGGCCGCCTCCATGGCCAGCGCCCGCCTGATGGAGACCTGGGCGCACGGCCAGGACGTCGCCGACGCCCTCGGGGTCCGCCGCACTCCCGGCGCCCGGCTGCGGCACGTCGCCCGGATCGGCGTACGGGCCCGCGCCTACGCCTACACCGTGCGCGGACTGCCGGTGCCCGAAGCGGAGGTCCGGGTGGAACTCACCGCCCCGGACGGCCGCGAGGTGTGGGCGTACGGACCCGCCGACGCCCCGCAGCGCGTCACCGGCCCCGCCCTGGACTTCTGCCTGCTGGTCACCCAGCGCGCCCACCGCGCCGACCTCGCCCTCACCGCCACCGGCCCCGACGCCGACCGCTGGCTCGACATCGCCCAGGCCTTCGCCGGACCCGCCGGCTCCGGCCGCGCCCCGCGGGAAGCCCGGTGAACCGCCGCCCGCTGCGCATCGGCAACGCCTCCGGCTTCTACGGGGACCGGCTCGGCGCCCTGCGCGAGATGCTGACCGGCGGCCCGCTGGACGTCCTGACCGGGGACTACCTGGCGGAGCTCACCATGCTGATCCTCGGCCGCGACCGCCTCAAGGACCCCGGCCTCGGCTACGCCAAGACCTTCCTGCGACAGCTGGAGGACTGCCTGGGCCTCGCGCACGAGAAGGGCGTACGGATCGTCACGAACGCCGGCGGACTCCACCCGGCCGCCCTCGCCGACGCCGTACGGGAACTGGCGGCCAAGGCGGGCGTCCCCGTCGCCGTGGCCCACGTCGAGGGCGACGACCTCATGCCCTACGAGGAGGGCGCGCTCACCGCCAACGCCTACCTCGGCGGCGCCGGGATCACCGCCTGCCTGCGGGCGGGCGCGGACGTGGTGGTCACGGGCCGGGTCACCGACGCGGCCCTGGTCAGCGGGCCCGCCGCCTGGTGGTTCGACTGGGCGCCGGACGCGTACGACCGGCTGGCCGGGGCGGTGGTCGCCGGGCACGTCCTGGAGTGCGGCACCCAGGCCACCGGCGGCAACTACTCCTTCTTCACCGCCCACGACGTGCGACGCCCCGGCTTTCCGCTCGCGGAGGTCTCCGAGGACGGCTCGGCCGTCATCACCAAGCATCCGGGCACCGGCGGGGCCGTCACCCCCGGGACCGTCACCGCCCAGCTCCTCTACGAGACCCAGGGCCCCCGCTACCTCGGCCCCGACGTCACCGCCCGCCTGGACACCGTCCGCCTCCACCCCGACGGCGCGGACCGGGTCCGGATCAGCGGCGTCCTCGGAGAGCCCCCGCCGGCGACCCTCAAGGTGGGCGTCACCCGCATCGGCGGCTGGCGCAACGAGGTCGTCTTCGTCCTGACCGGCCTCGACGTCGAGGCCAAGGCCGCCCTGGTGACCGAACAGCTGGCCGGCCCGCTGGCCGGGGTGGAGTCCGCCGACTGGACCCTGGCCCGGACCGACCACGAGGACGCCGCCACCGAGGAGACCGCCAGCGCCCTGCTGCGGCTGGTGGTCCGCGACCCGTCCCCCGACCGGGTCGGGCGCGCCCTGACCTCGTCGGCCGTCGAACTGGCCCTCGGCAGCTACCCCGGCTTCCACGTCACGGCCCCGCCGGGACCGGCCCAGCCGTACGGGGTGTTCACCTCGACGGCGATCCCCGCCGCCCGGGTGCCGCACACGGCGGTCCTCCCGGACGGCACCCGGGTGCCGGTGAGCCCGTCCGGTCCGCCCCCGCGGGCGAGTGGGGCCATTGGGGCCCCGCCGGGGACGGCGCCCGTTCCAGCCCCGCCGGCGTCTGAGGCGCGGCGGTCCGGGGACGGAGCCCCCGACGGGCCCGGGGCGGAGCCCCGGGACGGGGCCCCGGGGGCGCGGCCCCCGGTCCCGGCAGGGGGCGGGGTGGGGRAGAGCCCCGCAGGGCCCGCCGGCCCGGCCGCCTCCGTGGCCCACGCCGGCCCGGCCGCCTCCGTGGCCGACGCTGGCCCGGCCGCCTCCGTGGCCC
>NZ_JBFRER010000058.1:0-53258 GCF_052114405.1 Streptomyces sp. M-16
CCTCCGGGGCGGCGGCGGTGCCGCCGGGCGGGCCGGCCGGCCGGGAGGCGGCGCGGCGACGCCTGCGCGGGGGCAGGTTGTCGCTCGGGCTGCCGTTCTCGGCGGCGGGGGTGTTCTCGTTTTCGGTGTTGAGCATGCGGGCGGTTCTCCCGTCACGCTCCCGGGCGCCGCGGCTGACATCCGGTCCGGCACGGCTCCGCGCGGGGAGCGCGGAGCCGGCCTCCGGGGCGCGTTCGCCACACGGGAGCTGTAGTCCATGGCCGCCGGTTCCGTACGTCTTGTCCGTACGGCCTGGCGGAAGTCTTCAGGTCAGTGCGCTGCCCGACCCAGGTGGCTCCCGAGTGCCAGGGCGGCGCGACGACGACGATCCCTACGCGGCGGGACCTTCCGGCGCCTTCGCGTCGGCGGGCACGGCGGCCGTGGGTGGGGCGGCCGTGACAGCCTCGCGGTCGGGCGCGAGCGGGTCGGTCACCGTGCCGGACTCCTCGTCGAAGAGCCCCTGCGCCAGCCTGGTCACCGCAGCGGGGACCGGCGGCGCCAGGTCGGCCACAGCGTGGAGACCGGACAGGACGTCGTCGGGTCGCACGGCAGGTGTCAAATGCCGAACAACCAGCCGCAGTATCGCACAGGCATTGTCCAGCGGCCTATCAGCCTGGAGGGGAAGAGCTTCCAGGCTGACGACCGCGGCGCGGGTGTCGAAGGTGCGCACGCCGTTCTTGGTGCGGCGCTGCACCTCCACGGTCTCGGCGGTGAGGAAGGTCTCCACCGCCCGCTCGGCGTCGGCGGGGTCCACGCCCTCCAGGCGCAGCTCCCACACGGAGGCGGTCAGCCGGTCCGCGAGCCCGGAGGTGCGGGCTTCGACGGCGTCGATGATGTCGAGCCCGACCGGCATCGACTCGTCGAGGAGCTCACGGAGCTTCTCGGGGTCGCGGGGCGCGGCGAGCCCGATCTCCAGGTACTCGGCCTCGCTGCCGGTGCCGGTGGGCGCGGCGTTCGCGTACGAGACCCGGGGGTGCGGGGTGAAGCCGGCCGAGTACGCCATGGGTACCTCGGCGCGGCGCAGGGCGCGCTCGAAGGCGCGCTGGAAGTCTCGGTGGCTGGTGAACCGGAGGCGGCCACGCTTGGTGTAGCGCAGTCGGATGCGCTGCACCACCGGTGCGGGAGGCGGGCCTTCGGGCTGTCGCTTGCCCAGTGGTTCTTCTCCTTGTGCGGGGCGTCGCGGCTCGCGCGCCGCCCTGAGTGTCCGGGGGCCGGGCGGTCACGCCCCGCCTCCGGCTCACCCCTGCCGTTCGTGCAGGGAGATCTCGGGAGCGGGCGCGCTGCCTACGGCTGTCGTACTACCCAGAGTACGCGCCCGTGACCGCACCGGTTCCCGGGGCGGGGCACCGAACAGGGCGCGCCGCACCTCGGCACGGGCTTCGCGCACGGCGGCGCGGGCGGTGCGCCAGATTTCGCGGACGACGTGCCCGGCGGGGGTGGCGACCTGCCGGTAGGCCCAGGCACAGGGCCGCGCGACGCATCCGCGCCACAGGCGCACCAGTCCGCGCCCGAGAGCCCGGCTGATCCGGCCGGCGAGGTGCCATGCGCCGACGAGCAGCCGGCCGAGGGGTGCGAGCAGGTACGCGCACGCTCCCCGGCCCAGCGGTGCCAGCAGGTACCGGTACGCGGCGCCCGCGGCCGGCACGACGACGTACCGCCACAGCCGGGCCCACGGCCAGACGAACAGCGCCCGGAGCAGCCACACGAGCGCGACCCCGGTGGCGTGTGCCAGCCGGGCGCTTCCCCGCCCGACGGGCACGAGCGCGGAGCGCCACAGCCAGGCCCACGGCCAGACGAACAGAGCCATCCCCAGCGCCCATCCGACCAGGGTGATCCCCCTGGCCAGCGGCGCGAGCAGCCGCCGGCCCACCGCGCGCAGGGCCCGGCCGACCCCGTCCCCGAGCGGCCGCAGCAGGTGCGTCAGCAGCGCGGCGCCGACGGGGGCCAGCACCTGGCGCCACAGCGTCACCCAGGGCCACACGAACAGTGCCCGCGCGACGAGGGCGAGGCCCCGGCCCAGCGGGCGGAGCAGGTACGCGGCCACCGCGCTCCCCAGCCGGGCCAGCCACCGCCCGACGGGGCTCAGCACGTACCGCCACAGGCCCGTCCACGGCCAGACGAAGACCAGCATCAGCAGGGTCGCCGCGACCCGGCCGAGCCCGCGCAGCACCGGCCGCACCACGGCGTCGTGCAACCGGCGCAGCCCCCGCCCGGCCGGACCGAGGACGTGCCGGTTCAGCAGCCGGGCGACGGCGGCGAGCAGGTCCCAGACCACCCTCACGGGCAGCACCACGAGGACGGCCACGATCTTGACCGGGACCCGCAGGACCCCCACCAGACACCCGTCGCCGGCGCTCGCGGGCGGCGGCTTCTGCATTTCCATGCCGCTAAGGACACCAGACGGGCCGGACCCGTTGCGCCGCGCGCACATGCGCGTGCCCCCGCCGTTGACGGCGGGGGCACACGGACGCGGCCTCAGGCCGGGGTCACTTCACGACCGACAGCGGCAGCAGCTTCTGCCCCGTCGGAATCTGGATGTGGGTGTCGAGCTGCGGGCAGATGGACACAGGGCTACATCCATACATACGCTCCGGCCCATGAAGACGTATGCCGTCGAGACCGAGTGGACTGCCTCAGACCTGGCCCTCTTGGAGGACCTGAAGAAGGCGGAGGCTCTACTCCCTGCGGACGCTCCGCGCGCCCTGCTGTCCATCCGCCTGTCGGTTCTTACAGAGGACACGACGTCGCCGGTACGGCAGGAGCTGGACCTCCGCCTCCTGGCCAGAGAGAAGGGGTGCCGCGTCGTCGGCATCGCCTCTGATCTCAACGTGTCGGCAACGAAGGTTCCGCCGTGGAAGCGGAAGGAGCTGGGCGAGTGGCTCAACAACCGGGCCCCGGAGTTCGATGTCCTGCTCTTCTGGAAGCTCGACAGGTTCATCCGCCGCATGTCGGACCTCTCGACCATGATCGAGTGGTGCGAGCGGTACGGGAAGAACCTCGTGTCGAAGAACGACAGCATCGACCTCGAATCGACTGTCGGCCGGATGATGGTCACGCTCATCGGTGGTATCGCCGAGATCGAGGCGGCAAACACGTCGACACGGGTCGCGTCGCTGTGGGACTACACGCGGACTCAGGACGCGTGGTTCGTCGGCAAGCCTGCGTACGGTTTCGTCACCACGAAGGCGAACGGAAAGCCCTCCCTTGCCATCGAGCCGAACGCACACAAGGCACTGCACTGGGCTCGCCGCATGGCACTTCGGGGAGTGTCCGCCCGGCGCATGGCTCTGTGCCTCGTCCGCTCCGGGCTCGTGTCCCCAGGGCTCACTACCTCGACTCTCCTCCGGCGCCTCCGTAACCCAGCACTCATGGGCTACCGGGTGGAGGAGAACAAGAACGGCGGCGTACGCCGCTCGAAGCTGATACTCGGACACGACGGCAAGCCGATCAGGGTGGCCGATCCCATCTTCACCAAGGAGGAGTACGACGAACTCCAGGAGGCCATCGACCGGCGCGGCAAGAACCAACCCCAGCGCCAGACGCACGGCGCGACGCAGTTCCTCGGAGTCCTCACCTGTGTCGACTGCACGTCGAACATGACCGTGCACGTCACGACCAACAAGTTCGGCCAGTACCAGTACCTCCGGTGCCAGAAGTGCAAGAGCGGGGGGCTCGGCGCACCCGATCCACAGGGTGTGTACGACGTGCTCGTGAACGACGTACTGAGAGTCCTCGGCGACTTCCCCGTACAGGTTCGGGAGTACGCGCAGGGGGCGGAGGCTCGGGCCGAGGTGAAGCGACTCGAAGAGGCCATCGCCTACTACATGACGGGCCTTGAGCCGGGAGGCCGCTACACGAAGACGCGGTTCACTCAGGAGCAGGCGGAGAAGACGCTCGACAAGCTGACCGACGAGCTGAGCGCGATCGACCCCGAAAGCACGCAGGACCGCTGGACGCTCGTCCACAACGGGAAGACGTTCCGCGAAGTATGGGAGTCGGGAGGCATGGAAGCCATGGCCGAGGATCTGCGCCGCGTCGGCGTCACGTGCGAGGTGACTCGAACCAAGGTCAAGGGCGTGCGCGCTCCCTCCGTGCGCCTGCGGCTGAAGATCCCTCGCGATGTGCGCGAGCGTCTCGTCATCAAGAGCGACGAGTTCGCCGCCAAGCTCTGACGGACCCATGCCCCTGCCCTGTCTCGCCCGCCGCGCGCAGGGCGGGGGCTCCTCCGATCAGGTTGACGACCGAACAACCTGCCGTGTAAGAAGATCCTCCCGCTCCTTCGAGGAGCGGACACCGTAGCTCCCGCCGTGTGACGGCGGTAGAGCTGGCCACTCCGCGAAGGGGCCGCCATCCCAAGGGGCTGGCAGGGGAAGCCAAGGGCACCCCGAAGCGCAGGACGGTACTGCGCGACTTCCACTCACCCGCCGAGGTACAGCTACGCGCTGCCTTGGCCGCCGCCAGGAGGTCGCCGCCCTTGAACATCACCATCGAGATCGTCTGGACCTGTGAGGTCTGCGCCGCACCGCTCGTCGACGGAGAGGCTCACGACGACTGCGCCGGCATCGAAGCGACCGGCCGATGACTTCGAGCAGCATCGACTTCGGACAGGGCCGCACGTGGGGCGGTGTCTCCCAGCAGGAGTACCAGCGGATGGCCCGAGACCCCCGACACCCGCTCGCCTACCGCATCCACTTCGCGGCCCTCGGGTGGGCCGACCGCCACGGGCACGCCAGCTTCGGTCCCGGCAAGCTCGCCGCACTGTTGGGCAAGGAGGGCAAGCCCCTGTCCGATCAGAGCACGAACAACGCTCTGGCCCGCGCCAAGCAACTCGATCTCGTCTCTCCCCGGTCAGGGGCTGCTTGTCTGCTCCTCCCCTACTACCTGTTCCAGAAGAGGAAGGGCGCACCCGTACCGTGCCGCCTTCACCTTGACCGGTGACAGCTACATCGCTCACGTGTAGCCAGCACACGCCTCGCATGTACCGAGTCGGCATCTCACCTGCGGAAACGTTCGCATCCTCTCTTTTCTTTTTGGCCTCACAGTGCGGCCCCGAAGGGGCCGAAGGAAGCAAGGCACTTACGTACTTACATGTCAGCTGCGAAGGGAAGCCCGCGCGCAGCGCCCCAACCGCAAGCGCATCGGCGAAGAGGAAGGGCAGACGCGGCCTCCGGCCGCACAGGCGGAAGCAGGCTTGACGTAAGCGGCCCCGAAGGGGCCGACATCAGGAAGACCAGAGCGCTGGCCAAGCAGGGGCGCTACCGCCCCCCCCTACCCCAAGGCTGCAAGGCAAGGCGCTCGGGCAAGGGGCCGCTACGCGGCCACAACGCGAAGCAACAGACGACGAGCCTCGATGAGGCTCACTCTTGCGCAGTCTCTGGAGCGCCGGCCACGCCGGGCACAGCTCTCCTACCTGCATCTTCTCCGCCGTTGCCTCACTCCGCCGCCGCCCTGACGGGCTCTGAAACCGTGGCAGGATTTGAGCCGCCAAGACATGGCGGTCCCCACTTGCCCGCCAGGGGGTCATACCCCACCCCCGTTCGCCTCCTCGGGGGGCTCGGTCACCTGCTCTCTCCTCAGCTGCACAAGAAGGGAGCGACAGATCCAGTCGAAGACTCCGGAGCCCGCCCGATTCAACTCGTAGGCCAAGGTTTCCGCTTCTTCGTAGGAGATCTCGATGGAGGCCGCAGCCGTGCGCCTCTTGCTGACAAGCGCCCACGCTGCGCTGGGTAGCGGCTCAGTCTCCGGCACACGCTCCGGCGACCACATGCCGTGCACCAAGTGGTTCCGTCGGGCGAGCAAGGGCTTGAGGGTCGCAAGTGTGGAGCGGCACTCGGTGCGCTGCGCTTCCGTGATCTCCCGGTTGATCTTCACGAGCGCCGTACACGTATCGATCAGCTCATGCGCTCCAAGCCCCGCAGCCACAACCTCGGCGTACTTGCTGTCGATGAGGCAGGTCATCAGTTTGCGCAGGTAGTACTCCAGCGCAGCACTCTCCCTCGCCACCTCACCCACCAGGAGAGACATGCGCTGCTGTACCTCCTCCATCTCCTCGTCCGATCGCAGGATCGGAAACCCATCGAGATGGCTTGGCAGTACCGCTTCATCAGACATTACGAAGAGCGTACCGAAATGCGTCTCACAAACCTTCGTTTTCGGGACGGACGGACCACGCTTGGGGCATGTCCGTTTCGCCCACGCTCAGACGTCTCGAAACGCGTCCCGGAACCTTCCCTCGGAGCTGGCTTTCGGGACACGTTTGTGAGACGGTCTCGTCATGACCACGAACACCCCGGCCGCACAGGTCGAACGCCACGCCTGCCCGAAGTGCGATGCCCCTGCCGGTAGCCCCTGCCGCACGACCACGGGCAAGGTGGCAGCGAATTACCACACGGGCCGCTTCGCCCTGGTGCCCGCGCTCAAGGCGGAACTGACCGTGAAGACTCCGGCCGACCGAAACCCCGGTAAGGCGTGGACACAGGGCGCTCCTGTCACACAGGTACCCGACGCGATACCGGGTGCAGCGATCCGGCTGGGCTACGCACGGTGCTCCACCGTTGGACAGGAACTTCAGTCCCAGTTGGACATGCTTGCCCGTGCCGACTGCACCCGCGTCTTCTCGGAGAAGATCAGCACCCGTGTGAAGGAGCGGCCGGAGCTTGAGAAGGCGCTCGCCCTGGCCCGGGAGATCAAGGCAGCCGCACCGAATCAGCCGGTCATCCTGACCGTGGTCGAGATGAAGCGTCTTGCCCGCAGTGCGGCAGAGCTGATGACGCTGTCTTCCACCCTTCAGGCAGACGGCATCCAACTGGAACTCCTGTCCGGTCCGCTTCAGGGTGTGTACGACCCGAACGGGGCAGGTGCCATCGTGTTCGCCGTGCTCGCCGTCAGTGCAGAGGTGGAGCGGGAAGGCATACGAGAGAAGACGTTGGAGGGGTTGGAGGCTGCGGCCCGTAAGGGCAACGTCGGGGGGCGTCCCTCTGTCATGGATGACGACAAGCTCGCCGTAGCCCGTGCCCGGCACGCCAAGGGTGACAGCGTCACAGCCATCGCAAAGGCCCTGGGAATCGGTCGTGCCACGTTGTACCGCCACCTGGGAGAGAGCGCCTGAGACAGGCACACAGATGCAGGCAGGCCCTCGGCATACGCCGGGGGCCGCTGTCATGCGCGGGTCTGCCGGGCGGGGCAGGGCAGGTCGGGATCAGAGCGGTTCGGCGAGCACGTCACAAGGGCGACGGAGTGGAAGACAGCGCCCTTCAGGTAGTGGCCGAGGGACACGTCTCCTCCCCACGTCAGCCGCTCGACTGCACCCTTCACCAGGAGAACCAGTCTGGTCACTTCACGATCCTGCTCGGAGGCGAACCGGGGTGCGAACTCTGCGAGCTGGAGCCCCAGCCACTCGCCGGCCTCCTTGGGTTCCTCCCATGTCCCTCGGATCATCGAGGGCGGTTTCATCAGCCAGTGCGCCGTCTGGATCGGGGGCACGTCGGTCGCCGGGAACACGGCCACGGCTTCTCGGTACCGGTCGAGTACCTCCATCTCGCTGCTCGCGGTCGGGGCTTGTCCGGCCGGTCTACGGACGCTCTCCCTGTCGAACGTCTTCTTCTCCCCCACCCATGCGTAACCGTGGTGGTGCACCGCTGCTCCGTTCCGAGAGATGACGACGGCCCCGCCCGTCGGCGTGAGGGCAGGGCCGTCAGTTCAGGTGGTGCCGCGGATCAGGCGGAGAGGTCGAAGCGGGCGGGGTCGATACCCGCCGCGTCCAGCTCGGCCGTGGTGAAGCGCAGCGGCTCGGCGCCCGGGCGCTTGCTGTCACCCATGGCCCACGCGTCCGGCCCGATCTTCGCGAGGGTCACGCACGCCTCTCCGTCCGGGTGGGTACTGCCGCCGCACGCCTTCGAGAACTCGGCTCCCTCGATGGGGAGCCCGTACAGGTCGGTCATCGTTGTGCCCTTCCTGATCTGCTGACGGCCCAGACAGGGCCGTCCCCCGCCCGTAGCGGACGGAAGTCTTGGAGTGGCTGCCCCGGCTCCCTGAGTCCGGAGCGATGCCCTCACCGCTCAGGGCGGCACTCCGGTCAAGGAGCGGACCGGGGGAGAACCCGAACACGTCAGCTCAGACGGGACACGCCCTGTCCCTGTTCAAGCCTTGTCCGGTCGGGGGACCACCTGTCCCGCCGGGAGGGCGGCAGTGACAGGATTCTGTGAGAACTCAGGGCGCCGAGGGCACCCGCAGCGCCTCTGCGATCTGCTCGACCGCATCAGCGCGGATCATCCCGAGATGGACGTACGCCTGCCCGCTGTGCGTCACCACCGGCCGGACGCTGCTCCACGCGGACTCGGGAACTCCGAGCGCAGCGAGTGCCGCGCGTATGGCTTCCGTTGCGTCCGTCGCCTGCGTCCTGGCGTCCCTCCACGTCTGCATGTCCATCAGTGGCCGGTCCCGTGCATCCGAAGCAGGATGTTGCAGTCGGCAACCGTGGTGCTGTCACGCTCCATCCCGGCCGCCTTCCGGAGCTGCCCGAGCCGCGTGCACTCGGGGCAGCCGGGCACAGGGCGCTCCTCCCGGATCGGCAGCTCTACCGGCGCTTCCTGCCACCGCGTGGGTTCTGTCTTCGTCACCGTCGCGCCCTCCCTGTCGCTTCCGAGGTCGATGAGGAGACCGTAGGGAGCGGGGTTGTGAGGGGTCCACGCTGTTGCACGCGGTTGCACGGATTCACCCGAGGGCAGCGAGAGCCTTCGTGATCAGGGCGCGGGCTTCGGCCCCGCGCACGGCGGATCGGGACAGCTCGGAAAAGGCGCGAAGGTACGTACGGATCTCGCCGGGCGTGGTCAGGTTGATCTCTGCGGTGAGCGTCTCCACCGCCACCTGTCGATCGTCGAAGGCGTAGAAGGCTTCGAGCGGCCAGACGGTACGGCGGGCGCGGGCGGGGATGATGCCGAGGGATACGTTCGGCTGTCCCATCACCGAGAGCACGTGTTCAAGCTGGGCCGCCATGGCGGCATCGTCGCTCACCCGGTAGTAGAGAACCGTCTCTTCGAGCACCAGGGCGAACCGGTGATCCCCCTCCCGGATCACGCGGGACCGTTGGGTCCGAGCCTGCACGGCGTCGGCCACGTCGTCCCGGGTTCCTTGAAAGGCTGTGATGGACCGTAGAAGCCCTGTCGCGTAGCCGGGGGTCTGGAGCATCCCCGGCATGACGTTCGAGGCGTAGACGCGAAAGGAGCGGGTCCGCTGGTACAGCGGGACAGTCTGCTCATGAACTCGGCGCATCCCATCGCGATGGATCTGCCGCCACTCGACGTACATCGACTCTGCGTTTCGGGACGCAGCGATCAGATCAGCCGCGTGATCGTCAGCCCCGCAGGCAGCGCACCATGCACGGATGTCAGCATCCGAGGGTGGCGTCTTGCCCCGCGCGATCCGGGATGACTTCGACTTGTGCCAGCCACACCGAGCGGCCAGCTCATGCCCTGTCAGGCCAGCGTCTTGCATGAGGCCCTGCAAGCGGGCAGCCACAGCGGCTCGCGCCGCTTGGGCGCTGGAGAGTGGAGAGGAAGGCATGAGCTGACCGGTCAGGAATCAGACGGTGTACTTCTCGTGCGGGATGGCTCGCTCCCACACCGCTTCGAACGCCGACGCGCACAGCCCAACTGCGGCAAGGTCTTCCGTCTGGTCAGTGTGGACCCACCGGCCGAATCCGTCGAAGACGTTGAACTGGACAAGGCGGCCGTCGAACAACCAGAAGTCGTTACCTGGCAGGGCAAGGTCCGAGGCGTGGCGACGGGGCAGCCAACGGATCTGCTCCCCGGCAGCCACGTTCGTGAAGGTGCCCGAGTGCTCGAAGGCGATGTAATCACTGACGGGCTCCGAGACGATGCGGGCACGTCGGATGACCACACCCTTGGCCGTGACCTCCTGAACGAGGTCGAGCCACGGACGCCACCACGAACCCCGGTCCTCCGGGTCGAGCCGGCGCCCTTGCTTCCACGCGGCGAAGCCTTCGATCTCGTTCTCGACGCCGTACGTGTCGCGCATCTCAAGATGCACGGCTGACTCCTGCACTGACCTGATGAGGTCAGAGAAGTCAGTCAGACTCTGCGACACGGAGCGCCTCCCTGAGAAGCGGGATCATCCGCTTCGGAACCCTGATCACCGACTCGTGCCCGGGGATCGGCACATCCCGCGAGCTCTCGCCCGTGGTCCGCTCGTCTGCCGTCCACCCCTGGATCACAAGATCCTTCGACTCCTGGTCCACCCACACAGCGGGTGATCCGTGATCTCCGGACTCGGGATCTTTACCGACGAACCGTAAGGCCATGGTGTCCCTCCCTGTCGAGCGCGTTGCGCCTGGTTGCACGACCTTCACTCTGTCGGAACCTGCGGGTAAAGAGGGCATGTTCACCCCGATCCGACCCGATGCTGTCCGTCGGCGCCACGTAGAAGGCGCCCGGACCTTTACGGCCCGGACGCCTTTCGTCAGCTACACCCACTCGACCGCCGAGACGATGCCCGGATCTTGCCGAGGAGCAGGGAGCGGCGTGCGCCGCACAGGGCGGGAAGCCTGCTCGCGCTCCTTCGTCCCGAGCCCTCGAAGGATCGCGGTACGCTCCGCCTCGCTCATGCCAGCGAGCGTCTCAGCCATCCTCTGGACGGCATCGCCGCTGGTCACGGCTACTTCTTGACCTCAAGCGGGAGTAGCTTCTTACCCGTCGGTCCTACTTGTGGCCATGTGTCGAACTGCGGGCAGACGCCGCAGTCGAAGCAGGGGGTCCAGCGGCAGTCCTCGACCTCGGTCTCGTCGAGTGCGTCCTGCCAGTCCTCCCACAGCCAGTCCTTGTCGAGGCCGGAGTCCAGGTGGTCCCAGGGCAGGACCTCCTCGTAGGTGCGCTCACGGGTGGTGTACCAGGCGACGTCGACGCCGTAGGAGGGCAGCGTCTTCTCCGCGGCCTGCATCCAGCGGTCGTACGAGAAGTGCTCGCGCCAGCCGTCGAAGCGGCCGCCGGACTCGTACACGGCTCGGATGACGTCGCCGACGCGGCGGTCGCCGCGCGAGAGGAGGCCCTCGACGATGCCGGGCTTGCCGTCGTGGTAGCGGAAGCCGATGGAGCGGCCGTACTTCTTGTCGCCGCGGATCTTGTCGCGGAGCTTGCCGAGACGGGCGTCCGTCTCCTCCGCCGAGAGCTGCGGCGCCCACTGGAAGGGGGTGTGCGGCTTCGGCACGAACCCGCCGATCGAGACCGTGCAGCGGATGTCGTTCTGTCCGGAGACCTCGCGGCCCTTGGCGATGACGTTGACCGCCATGTCACCGATCTGGAGGACGTCCTCGTCGGTCTCGGTGGGCAGGCCGCACATGAAGTACAGCTTCACCTGGCGCCAGCCGTTGCCGTAGGCGGTGGCGACCGTGCGGATCAGGTCCTCTTCCGAGACCATCTTGTTGATGACCTTGCGCATGCGCTCGGAGCCGCCCTCGGGGGCGAAGGTGAGGCCGGAGCGGCGACCGTTGCGGGTCAGCTCGTTGGCCAGGTCCACGTTGAAGGCGTCGACGCGTGTCGACGGCAGGGACAGGCCCACCTTGTCGTCCGAGTAGCGGTCGGCGAGGCCCTTGGCGATGTCGGCGATCTCGGTGTGGTCCGCCGAGGAGAGGGAGAGGAGGCCGACCTCCTCGAAGCCGGTCGCCTTGAGGCCCTTCTCCACCATTTCGCCGATGCCGGTGATGCTTCGCTCCCGCACGGGGCGCGTGATCATGCCGGCCTGGCAGAAACGGCAGCCGCGGGTGCAGCCGCGGAAGATCTCCACGGACATGCGCTCGTGGACGGTCTCGGCGAGCGGGACCAGGGGCTGCTTGGGGTAGGGCCACTCGTCGAGGTCCATGACGGTGTGCTTGGACACGCGCCACGGCACGCCGGAGCGGTTCGGCACGACACGGCCGATGCGGCCGTCCTCCAGGTACTCCACGTCGTAGAAGCCCGGCACGTAGACGTTGCCGGTCTTCGCGAGGCGCAGCAGCACTTCCTCGCGTCCGCCCGGACGGCCTTCGGCCTTCCAGGTGCGGATGATCTCGGTCATGTCGAGGACGGCCTGCTCGCCGTCGCCGATGACGGCGCAGTCGATGAACTCCGCGATCGGCTCGGGGTTGAAGGCCGCGTGGCCGCCCGCGAGCACGATGGGGTGGTCGACCGTACGGTTCCTCGACTCCAGCGGGATGCCCGCCAGGTCGAGGGCCGTGAGCATGTTGGTGTAGCCCAGCTCCGTGGAGAAGGACAGGCCGAACACGTCGAAGTCGCCGACCGGGCGGTGGCTGTCGACGGTGAACTGCGGCACCTTGTGCTCGCGCATCAGCTCTTCGAGGTCGGGCCAGACCGAGTACGTGCGCTCGGCGAGGACGCCCTCGCGCTCGTTCAGCACCTCGTAGAGGATCATGACGCCCTGGTTGGGCAGCCCCACCTCGTACGCGTCCGGGTACATGAGCGCCCAGCGGACGTCACACGACTCCCAGGGCTTCACCGTGGAGTTGAGCTCACCACCGACGTACTGGATGGGCTTCTGCACATGCGGGAGCAGAGCTTCGAGCTGTGGGAAGACCGACTCGGACATCACGCGACTTTCGTGAAGCGGGCAGGGGGCGACTCTCAAGCGTACCCCGAGGGCCGGACCGCCCCCGCCCACGTGATCACGTGAGGGCGGCCCGCAGCGCGGGGTCGGCGGCCTCGGCCCAGACGGCCGGGAGCTCGCGTTCGCAGCGCGCGGTCACGCCTTCCTCGCGGCCGTACAGGACGCCCCAGGTGAAGGAGGGCTCGCCGGCGCCGGACGCCTGGAGGGCCAGCCGGTGCAGGGCCTCGCGGGCCACGACGCCGTCGCGGTGCTCGCCCAGCAGGGTCTGCACGGTCTTGGCGGCCTTGGCCAGGCGCCGGGCCGGTTTGCCGAGGGCGGGGGCGGCGGCCTCGGCCGCGTAGCGGGCGCGCTTGGCCGCCTTGCGGGCCTCGTGCAGGGCGGTGTCGCGTTCCTCACCCGGCTCCAGCTCCAGCGCCGCACCGACCCGGCGGGCGAGGCGGTCCCAGTCGCGGAGCACGGCCTTCGGCAGGACGCGCGCCGCCGGGCGGGTGGCGCGGGCGCGCAGGGGCGGGTCGGCCAGCAGGGCGTCGAGGGCGTCGAGGAGGGCCAGGTGGCGCGGGCTGTCGAGGGCCGCGACGGCGCGGCGGCGGGTGGTGGTGCGGCGGGCGGTGTTCCAGGTGCGCAGCCGGGACCGGACCGGGCCGTGGACCAGGGTGCGCGGGAGTTCCCCGAGGCCGGTGCGCAGCCGTTCCAGCAGGACCTCGCGGTCGCGGTCGGCGCCGAGCTCGGCGCCGAGGTGGCGCAGTTCCTCGCGGAGCGGGTCGGTGGCGGTGCGGTCGACGATCCGGCGGTAGGTGGCGAGCGCGCTGCGCAGCCGGCGGGTGGCGACGCGCATCTGGTGGACGGAGTCGGGCAGGTCCAGGCGGACGGCGGGGTCGAGGGCGACCAGGGCGTCGCGCTGTTCGCGCAGGTACGCCAGCAGGTGCGCGCCCGCCGTGCCCTCGGGCGGGCCTTCGGCGGCAGCGGCGGGGGCCGGGGCGGCGCCGGTCTCGGCGAGGGCGCGGGCGAGCTTCGAGGGGGCGTCGCTGACCCGGAGCCCGGCCTTGCGGAAGCGCTTCTCGACGGCGTCGAGGAGGGCGGGGTCCACTCCGTCGGCGAGTTCCACCTCGACCTCGGTCCAGGTGGCGACGGCGGTGCCCCGCTCGGCGCGCACGGCATCGGTGCTCAGCTCGGCTAGGAAGTCGCCCCGGGCATCGAGGAGGTGGCTCACGGCGCGTTCGGAGCCCAGCCTGACCTGCGGTTCGAGCCCGGAGTCGCGGACGCGGGAGCGGACGAGGGCGGTGAGGGCGCGGGGCGGGGTGTCGGCGAGGGGCGCGCGGATCTCGTCGCGGACTCCGGGGGCGACGGGCAGTTTCAGGTGCCAGCCGGCGTCCTGGCCGCCGGTGCGGCGCCGCAGGGTGAGCCCGGCGGCGGCGAGGCGCCGGTCGGGGGTGTCGTAGTAGACGGCGTCGAGGCGGACGGTGCCCTCGTCGCGGACCGCGGTGATCCCGGCGGTGCCGGTCAGGTCGGGGAGGCGTCCGCGGCCTCCGGTGCCGGCTTCGCCGCCCTGCGCGCCGTCGCCCTGCGTGAACTCGAATTTCCGCTCGATCTCGCGCTTGGTTTCCGCCATGAACCGAATCTAATGCGGAACGGGGTGCGGTGGGAGGCCGCCGCCCGCTCCGGCGGAAAGCGGCCCCTCACGGCGTGATCAGGCCGACATGGGGCGTTGGACCCGGATGGACTGGAGTAGTCCGATCGCCACCCAGACGGCGAACATCGATGATCCTCCGTAGGACACGAAGGGCAGCGGGAGCCCGGCCACGGGCATGATGCCGAGGGTCATCCCGATGTTCTCGAAGGCCTGGAAGGCGAACCAGGCGATGATCCCGGCGCACACGACGGTGCCGTAGAGCTCGGTGGTCTCGCGGGCGATGACGCAGGCCCGCCAGAGCACGACGCCGAGGAGGACCAGGATCAGTCCGGCGCCGAGGAATCCGAGCTCCTCCCCCGCCACGGTGAAGACGAAGTCGGTCTGCTGCTCCGGGACGAACTGGCCGGTGGTCTGCGAGCCCTTGAAGAGCCCGGAGCCGGTCAGGCCGCCGGAGCCGATCGCGATGCGGGCCTGGTTGGTGTTGTAGCCGACGCCCGCGGGGTCGAGCTCGGGGTTGGCGAAGGCCGCGAAGCGGTTGATCTGGTACTCGTCGAGGACGCCGAGCTGCCAGATCAGGACGGCCCCCGCGGCGCCGGAGGCGAGCAGGCCGACCACCCAGCGGTTGGAGGCGCCGGAGGCGAGCAGCACGCCGAGCACGATGACGACCATGACCATGACGGAGCCGAGGTCGGGCATCAGCATGACGATGCCCATGGGGGCGGCGGCCAGGCACAGCGCCTTCATCACGGTGCGGTGGTCGGGGTGGGCGAGGTCTCCCGCGTCCACCCGGGCGGCGAGCAGCATGGCCATGCCGAGGATGATCGTGATCTTCACGAACTCGGAGGGCTGGAGCGAGAAGCCGCCGCCGATCACGATCCACGCGTGGGCGCCGTTGATGGTGGCGCCGAGCGGGGTGAGCACGGCGATGATCAGGACCAGGGAGAGCCCGTACAGGAGGGGCACGACTCCGCGCAGGGTGCGGTGCCCGAGGGCGATGGTGCCGATCATCAGGACCAGGCCGATGCCGGTGTTCATGGCGTGGCGCAGGAGGAAGTAGTACGGGTCCCCCTGGTTCAGGGTGGTGCGGTTGCGGGTCGCGGACCACACCAGCAGGGAGCCGAGGGCGGACAGCGCGAGCGCGGACAGCAGGATCGGCCAGTCGAGCCGGCGCAGGACGGAGTCCCGCGCGGTCAGCTTGGCCACGGGTCCGCGCTCGGGCGCGTAGCGGGAGACGGAGAACTTGTTGGCGGTCTGCATCGGGGCCTCAGTCCTGCCGGTGGGCGGGCGGGGCCGGCGGTCCGGCGAGCGCGGGCGGGGCGGAGTCCTCCGGGGACGGCGGCACGTACGGCCGCACCTCGGGGGCGTCGATGGAGCCGTCGGGCTGCACCTTGGGCAGCTCGGCCTCGGGCTTGAGCAGCAGGGCCTTCTTGGGGTCCTGCTTGCCGGCCATGTCGAGGCCGTAGATCGCGTTGTAGACGTTGCGGACGGCGGGACCGGAGGCACCGGAGCCGGTGCCGCCCTGGGAGATCGTCATCACGATCGTGTAGTCCTCGGTGTACGTGGCGAACCAGGAGGTCGTCTGCTTGCCGTAGACCTCGGCGGTGCCGGTCTTGGCGTGCATCGGGATCTCCTTCTGCGGCCAGCCGCCGAAACGCCAGGCGGCGGTGCCGCGGGTGGCGACGCCCTCCAGCGCTTCTCCTATCTTCGACCGGGTCTCCTCGGTCATGGGCAGCTTGCCGTGGGCCTTCGGCTTGATCTCCTCGACCTTCTTGCCGTCGGCGCTGATGATCGCCTTGCCGATGGTCGGGTTCCACAGGGTGCCGCCGTTGGAGATGGCGGCGTAGATGGTGGCCATCTGGATCGGCGTGACGAGCGTGTCCCCCTGTCCGATGGAGTAGTTGACGGCGTCACCGGCGCGCATGAGGTTGCCTTCGAGGCAGTTCTCGTAGGAGAGCAGCTCGACGTAGGTGCCGCCCTTCTTGCCGGTCTTGCACCACTGGTCCTTGTTGGCCTCCCAGAACTTCTGCTTCCACTCGCGGTCGGGGACCCGGCCCTTCTCCTCGCCCGGCAGGTCCACGCCGGTCTCGGCGCCGAGACCGAACTGGTGGGCGGTCTTGTAGAAGATCTGCGCCGGGTTCTTCACCGGGTGCAGCCCGCCGTCCTTCAGCCACTGCTGGTGGCCGAGGGCGTAGAAGACGGTGTCGCAGGAGACCTCCAGCGCCCGCCCGAGGGTGATGTTGCCGTGGCCCTGGGACTCGAAGTTCTTGAAGACCTGGCCGCCGATGGAGTACGAGCTGGGGCAGGGGTAGTCGCCGTCGAACTTGTACCCGGCGTTGACCGCGGCCGCGGTCGGGATGACCTTGAAGATGGAGCCCGGGGCCGCCTGGCCCTGGATCGCCCGGTTCATCAGCGGGACGTTGGACTCCTTGGCGGTGAGCTTGGCGTAGTCCTTGCCGGAGATGCCGCCGACCCACACGTTGGGGTCGTACGTCGGGTTGGAGGCCATGGCCACGACCCGGCCGGTCTTGGACTCCAGGACGATGATGGCGCCGGCGTCGGCCTTGTAGGGGACGCCGGTGTTGCGGTCGATCTGCTTGCGCGCCTCGACCATGGCCGCGTTGAGCTCGTACTCGGCGACCCCCTGGACGCGGGCGTCGATGCTGGTGACCAGGTTGGCGCCGGGGACGGCGGGGTCGTTGGCGGCCTGGCCGATGACCCGGCCGAGGTTGTCCACCTCGTAGCGGGTGACGCCGGACTTGCCGCGCAGCGCCTTGTCGTAGGTGCGCTCCAGGCCGAAGCGGCCGACCTGGTCCGAGCGCAGGAACGGCGAGTTGGTGTTCTTCGCCTTGACGATCTCGTCGTCGGTGACCGGGGAGAGGTAGCCGAGGACCTGGCCGGTGTTGGCGCCGCCGGGGGCCGGGTAGCGGCGTACGGCGGTGGGTTCGGCGGTGATGCCGGGGAAGTCCTCGGGGCGTTCGCGGATCTGGAGGGCCTGCTGGGTGGTGGCCTCCAGGGTCACCGGGATGGGCTGGTAGGGGGAACCGTTCCAGCAGGGCTGGGGGGTCTTGGAGTCGCAGAGGCGGACCTTGTCCATGACGTCCTGCGGCTTCATGTCGAGCACCCCGGCGAGGTGGGTCAGGACGTCCTTGCCCTTGTCCTTTATCTTCATCAGCTCGGTGCGGCTGGCGGAGACGACCAGACGGGTCTCGTTGTCGGCCAGCGGCACGCCGCGCGCGTCCAGGATGGAGCCGCGGACGGCCGGCTGGACCACCTGCTGGACGTGGTTGTTCTTGGCCTCGTCGGAGTACTCCTGGCCGTTGCGGATCTGGAGGTACCAGAGCCGGCCGCCCAGCGTGAGCAGCAGGGAGAAGACGAGCACCTGCAGGATGACGAGCCGGATCTGCACCCGGTGGGTGCGTCCGGTCTCCGGAATGTTGGTCACGACTGCTCCCCCGTCACAGCTTCTTGACGCTCTTCACGCCCTTGACACCCTTGACGCCCTTTATGCGGCCGGCCCGGTTGGCGCGGCCGCGCGCGGTCTTCAGCCGCAGGCCGCCGCGCTGGCTGCCGATGCGCAGCCCCGTGCCGCCGGCCAGCCAGCCGGAGGCGACGTCCTTGCCCTGCGGCGGACCGCCGTTGGCCTCGACGGCCATCGGGTCGTTCTCGGCACGGCGGGCGAGCGCCATGAGGAACGGCACCGTGAAGGGCGCGAGGAGCAGGTCGTACAGGGTGGCGGTGAACAGCAGGCCGGCCAGGCCGACGTGCCGGGCTGCGGTGTCGCCGACGAGGGCGCCGACGCTCGCGTAGAGCAGGGTGGAGGACATCGCGGCGGCGACGACGGTGAGCATCGGGCCCCAGGCGGAGCGGAACCGCCCGGTGTCGGGGCGGACGAGGCCCACGAGGTAGCCGATGAGACACAGGACGAGGGCGTAGCGGCCGGCGGCGTGGTCGGCCGGCGGGGCCAGGTCGGCGAGCAGGCCGGCGCCGAAGCCGATGAGGGCTCCGCCGACGGGCCCGTAGACCAGGGCGAGGGCGACCACGGTCAGCAGGACGAGGTCGGGGACGGCCCCGGGCAGCTGGAGCCGCCCGAGGACGCAGACCTGGATGACGAGGGCCACGGCGACGAGCGTGCCCGAGAGCAGGATCCGGTTGAAACGCATGGTGATCGGCTCCTACTCGTCGGCCGGCTTGACGGACGCGCCGGCGGACGGGGTGACCGTGACCGTGACCGTCGGCGTGGGCTTGGGGGCCTCGGGCTTGGGGGGCAGGACGGCGTCGCGGGGGTCCTCGCGCGGGGGCATGACGACGACGCCGACGATGTCCAGGCGGGAGAAGCCGACGAACGGCCTCACCCACACGGTGCGGGTCAGGTCCCCGCGGGAGGGGTCGACCTTGACGACCTCTCCGATGGGGACGCCGGGTACGAAGGGCTTGTTGCCCCGGGAGCCGAAGGTGACGAGCCGGTCGCCCGGGTTCACCTTGGCCTTGCCGTTGAGCATCTGGACGGAGAGGGCGCGGTCTCCCTGACCGGTGGCGAAGCCGAGCTCCCCGGTCTTCTCCAGCCGGGTGCCGACGGTGAAGTCGGGGTCGTTGGCGAGCACCACGGTGGCGGTGTCGGGGCCGACGGTGGCGACGCGGCCGACGAGTCCGTCCCCGTTCAGGACGGTCATGTCGCGCTCGATGCCGTCCTTGCTGCCCGCGTCGATGGTGACGGTCCAGGAGAAGCCCTGGGCCGCTCCTATGGCGATGACTTCGGCGCCCTTGATGCCGTACTGTCCGGCGCCGGCCCGCTTGAGCATCTCGTCGAGCTCGTGGATGCGGCTGCGGGTCTGGTCGTCACTGCCCAGCTTGGCCTTGAGCGCGGTGTTCTCGCGCTCAAGCGTCGCGATGCGGCTGTGGCGCCCGCCGGAGTCGCGTACGGCCCCTATGGCGTTGGCGACCGGATCCACCGCGGTCGCCATACCCTCTTCGACGGGGCCGAAGACCGCTGCGGCGGCCTGCCGGGCCCCGTCGACCGGCGACTCCTCTCCCGCCCTGATGTCCACCGTGATCAAAGCGAACGCGATGGCGATCAGCAGCACCAGGAGCAGCCGGCTCTCTCGTGTGTCCCTCACGTGCGGAGGCCGTGCCTTCCTCGTAGAAACCCATGCGGCGGAGCCGCTCCGGTGGAGCCGGGGCACCCACCGGACTGTGCCTGTATATCAACGATCCGCCGCACCGGCGCGGTAGCACCCGTACGGCGGATCCTTGTGTTCCGCTTGCCCCGTTCGCGGGGATTCGATCACCGCCGGGGCTGGGCGTCCAGAACCTGCTGGAGGGCCTCGAACTCCTCGACGCACTTGCCGGAGCCCAGGGCCACGGAGTCGAGCGGGTCCTCGGCGATGTGGATCGGCATGCCCGTCTCGCGGCGCAGGCGCTCGTCGAGCCCGCGCAGCAGGGCGCCTCCGCCGGTGAGGACGATGCCGCGGTCCATGATGTCGCCGGAGAGCTCCGGCGGACACTTGTCGAGGGTGGTCTTGACGGCGTCGACGATGGCGTTGACGGGCTCCTCGATGGCCTTGCGGACCTCGGCGGCCGAGATGACCACGGTCTTCGGCAGCCCGGAGACGAGGTCGCGGCCGCGGATCTCGGTGTGCTCGTCCTTGTCGAGGTCGTACGCCGACCCGATGGTGATCTTGATCTGCTCGGCGGTGCGCTCGCCGAGGAGGAGCGAGTACTCCTTCTTGATGTGCTGGATGATCGCGTTGTCCAGCTCGTCGCCGGCCACCCGGATGGACTGCGCGGTGACGATTCCGCCGAGGGAGATGACGGCGACCTCGGTGGTGCCGCCGCCGATGTCCACGACCATGTTGCCGGTGGCCTCGTGGACGGGCAGGCCCGAGCCGATGGCGGCGGCCATGGGCTCTTCGATGATGTGCACCTGGCGGGCGCCGGCCTGCGTGGACGCCTCGATGACGGCGCGTCGCTCCACTCCGGTGATGCCGGAGGGCACGCAGACCACCACGCGCGGACGGGCCAGGTACCGGCGCTTGTGGATCTTGAGGATGAAGTACCGGAGCATCCGCTCGGTGATCTCGAAGTCGGCGATCACGCCGTCCTTGAGGGGCCGTACGGCGACGATGTTGCCGGGCGTCCGGCCGATCATCTTCTTCGCCTCGGAGCCGACCGCCAGGATGCCACCGGTGTTCGTGTTGATGGCGACCACGGACGGCTCGTTCAGGACGATTCCCCGGCCCCTCACGTACACCAGCGTGTTGGCGGTCCCGAGGTCGATCGCCATGTCACGGCCGATGAACGACATGTTGTTCCCCTTGTTCCCCATGAGGAGCGTCTGGCCTTCCAGTTGATAGCGGCTGCTGTCAGGGTCGGCGAGGTGGGTGTGTGGGTGGAGGCCCCATCGTAGTGCCGCAAGTGCGGAGTCCGCGCGACGGGACTCCGGCAATCCCGCCGGAACGGATACCCGCCCCCTTAGTGGTGACGTCGTGTCCTGTCCAGGCGTTCCCGGTTGCCACCCGCAATACCGAAGGGCGACCGAAATTACTTCGGTCGCCCCAGGTCATGAGCGCTATTTGGCTGATGTCTCGTCAGGAAAGAGTGACCCGGAAGGCCGCCCGCACCCCTCAGAGGGAAGGGAAGAAGAGCTTCAGCTCGCGCTCCGCGGACTCCTCGGAATCCGAGGCGTGGACCAGGTTCTCCCGGGTGACGGTGCCGAAGTCGCCCCGGATGGAACCGGGCGCCGCGGCGATCGGGTCGGTGGGTCCGGCCAGCTGGCGGACACCCTCGATCACGCGTTCCCCTTCGACGACCAGGGCGACGACCGGACCGCTGGACATGAAGCCCATGAGCGGCTCGTAGAACGGCTTGCCCTTGTGCTCGCCGTAGTGGGTCTCCAGGGTCGCCTCGTCCAGCGTGCGCAGCTCCAGCGCGGGAATGGTCCAGCCGGCCTTCCGCTCGATGCGGCCGATGATCTCGCCGATCAGGCCGCGCCTGACGGCATCCGGCTTGAGCAGGACGAGCGTGCGCTGGGTCATGTGAGAACTCCTTGCGGCATACGGGTGCGGTAGGGCGAATCTACAGGGCCGTTACGGGGACCCGTCACGCAGCGTCAGGGGCAGCGCTCTCGGCCTGCGCGGCCCAGCGCGCCTTGATCGCGTCGATCCGCCGGCCGTAGTGCACCGAGCACCACCACAGGCCCGCGAAGACCGCGCCCAGGAAGAACATGGTGGGCACCACGAAACCGCTCGCGATCAGCCCGATCTGCAGCGCCCAGCCCAGCTGGACGGCGCCGGGGCGCGACAGCATCCCGCACAGCAGCACCGACAGCAGCATGGTCACGCCGCAGACCGTCCACACCTGGGCCTGCGTCAGGTCCGGGTTCTTCATGGCCACCAGGCCCGCGAAGCCGACGATGAAGAATTCACCGATCAGCGTGCTCGCGCAGAGCGTGCGCATCGATCCCTCAGCCCCTCTTGAACAGCAGGCGGGCCTCGCCCACCGTGATCACGGAACCGGTCACCAGGACCCCGGCCCCACCGTATTCGGCCTCTTCCTCCGCCAGGGTGACGGCCGCCTCCAGGGCGTCGTCCAGCCGCGGCTCCACCTGCACCCGGTCCGCTCCGAAGACCTCGACCGCGATGGCCGCCAGCTCGTCCGCGCCCATCGCCCGGTGGCTGGTGTTCTCGGTGACGACGACCTCCGCGAAGATCGGCTCGAAGGCCTCGAAGACGCCCCTGACGTCCTTGCCCTCGCTCGCCGCCACCACGCCGATCAGCCGGCTGAAGCCGAAGGCCTCGGTGACCGCCTCCGCGGTCACCTGCGCGCCCGCGGGGTTGTGCGCGGCGTCCAGGATCACCGTGGGGCTGCGGCGCACGACCTCCATGCGACCCGGCGAGGTCACCGAGGCGAAGGCGCGGCGCACGGTGTCGGCGTCCAGCTCCCGCGCGTGCTCCCCGCCGACCCCGAAGAAGGCCTCGACGGCGGCCAGCGCCACCGCCGCGTTGTGCGCCATGTGGGCGCCGTACAGCGGCAGGAAGATGCCGTCGTACTCACCGCCCACCCCGCGCAGGGTCAGCATCTGACCGCCGACCGCCACCTCACGGGCGACGACTCCGAACTCCATGCCCTCGCGGGCCACGGTCGCGTCGACCTCGACGGCCTTCTTCAGCAGCACCTGCGCCGCGTCCACCGGCTGCTGGGCCAGGATCACGGTGGCGTCCTGCTTGATGACGCCGCCCTTCTCCTGGGCGATCTCGCCGGGCGTGGAGCCGAGCCGGTCCGTGTGGTCGAGGCTGATCGGGGTGATCACGGCGACCGAGCCGTCGATCACGTTGGTGGCGTCCCAGCTGCCGCCCATCCCGACCTCGACGACGGCCACGTCCACGGGCGCGTCCGCGAAGGCCGCGTACGCCATGCCCGTGAGCACCTCGAAGAACGACAGCCGGTACTCCTCGGCCGCGTCGACCATCTCCACGTACGGCTTGATGTCGTGGTACGTCTCGACGAAGCGCTCGGCGTCGATCGGCGCCCCGTCCAGGCTGATCCGCTCCGTGATCGACTGCACGTGCGGGCTGGTGTAGCGGCCGGTGCGCAGGTCGAAGGCGTTCAGCAGGGCCTCGATCATCCGGGCCGTGCTGGTCTTGCCGTTCGTGCCGGTCACGTGGATGGACGGGTACGCGCGCTGCGGCTCGCCCAGGACGTCCATCAGCGCGGCGATCCGGCTGACCGACGGCTCCAGCTTGGTCTCACCCCAGCGCGTGGCGAGCTCCTGCTCCACCTCCAGGAGCGCCTTCGCCACCTCCGGGTCCTCGGGGCGGGAGGGCACCGGGTCACCGGTGGGCGGCCCGGCCTGGGCGCGCAGGGTGCGGCTGCCGGCCTCGATCACCGACAGGTCGGGGTCGCGGTCGGACTCTTCCGCCACTATCTGGTCGAACTCGTCGAAGGAGTCGTCGAGGTGGTCGACGCCGTCACGGTCGTGGCTCTCGGGCTGCTGCTCACTCACGCACCCAGTCTACGGACGAGGGCCCCCGGGACTTTCGGCCCGGCCGTTTCGGGACCTTCGGCGACGAAAGCGACCGGATCGTTATGCAAGCCTTGCGGACAGGAGATTGGGGAACAAATGCCGCAGGCCAGCGCCAACAAGACAGCTTCCAGCCGCGACATAGGGATGGATCTGGGGACCGCCAACACCCTCGTCTACGCGCGCGGGCACGGAATCGTCCTCAATGAGCCGTCCGTGGTCGCGGTCAAGGCGGGCACGACCACGGCCCTCGCCGTCGGCGCCGAGGCCAAGGAGACCATCGGCCGCACCCCGGGCTCCATCACCGCGATCCGCCCCCTCAAGGACGGGGTGATCTGCGACTACGAGGTCGCCGAGGAGATGATCCGGCACTTCGTCCGCAAGGCCGTCCCCGGCCGTCGCCCGCGCACCCGGATGGTCATCTGCGTCCCGTCCGGGGTGACCCCGGTCGAGCGGCGGGCCATCATCCACGCCTCCACCCGGGCCGGCGCGAGGAAGGTCCACCTGATCGAGGAACCGATGGCGGCCGCGATCGGCGCCGGACTGCCCGTCGCCGAGGCGCGCGGCTCGATGGTCGTGGACATCGGCGGCGGCACCTCCGAGGTCGCCGTCATCTCGCTCGGCGGGATCGTCACCTCGCGGTCCCTGCGCGTCGGCGGGGACCGGCTGGACACGGCGATCACCGACTACGTCCGCAAGGAGCACGCGCTGCTCATCGGCGAGCGCACCGCCGAGGACATCAAGATCGGCATCGGCTCGGCCTGGCCCGTCCCGGAGCGGCCCGAGCTGGAGACCCGCACCTTCACCGTGCGCGGCCGCGAGAAGGTCGGCGGCATGCCCAAGACCCTGGAGCTGGGCGCCGCGGACGTCCGCTCCGCCCTCGACGAGCCGATCGAGGCGATCATCGCCGCCGTCCGCGCCACCCTGGAGGAGTGCCCGCCCGAGCTCTCGGGCGACGTGATGCAGCACGGCATCGTCCTCACCGGCGGTGGCGCCCTCCTGCCCGGCCTCGACCTGCGCATCGCCTCCGCCACGGGCATCCCGGTCTTCGTCGCGGACGCCCCGCTGGACTGCGTAGCCCTCGGCTCGGGCAAGTGCGTCGAGGAGCTGGACACCCTCGGCAGCCTGTTCACCTAGGCCGTCCCTTCCGGATCCTGTCGGTCAGGCCCGCGTCGTCCGGTGCCTGCCAGGCAGGATCCGGAAGAGACCGCTCAGCCGCGCGGGAGCGTCGCCACGACCTCGTACGCGTCCTCGCCGCGGGTCGCCGTCAGGGTTCCGCCCAGGCTGCGGACGCGCTCGGACATGCTCGCCGTGCCCGAGCCCGCCGAGACCGGGGCCCTGCCCGGGGTACGGGCCGGGAGGCCGTTGCTGACCGCTATCCGCAACTGCGGCCCGTCCACCCGGATCACCACCTCGATGGTCTCGCCGTGCGCGTGCTTGGCCGCGTTCGTCAGGCACTCCTGCACCACCCGGTAGACCGCCGCCTGCCGCAGCGGCGACAGCGCGTGCGCGTCCGGGTCCATGGCCAGACGCACCGGCGAACCGGCCCGGCCGCTCTCGCGCGCCAGCTCCTCCAGCCCGTCCACACCGGGGGTCGCGGCCCGTTCCCCGCGCTGCACGATGATCTCGTTGAGCACCAGGTGGGCCCGCCGCGCCGTGTCCGCCAGCTCCTCGAAGTCCTTCGCGTACGAGGTCTCGCGCGCCCGCATCGACAGCACCTCGGAGCGCACCGTGAGCAGGGTCAGCTCCCGGCCGACGAAGTCGTGGACGTCCCGGGCCACGGAGGTGCGCTCCTGCTGGACGGCGCCCTGCACCGCCGCCTCCGCCCGGCGCGCCTGGAGCTCGTTGACCAGGTCGTGCCGGTACGCGGCGATGCCCACGGCCGAGGCGAGGACCCCGATCGGCACCACCAGGCTGAGGAAGGCGCTGAGGGTCTCCGCCCTCGGCTCGGGCCAGCCCGGAAGGCTGAACACCGCGAGCGCGAAGGCGACGTAGCCCAGGGTGGCCAGGATCCCGGCCCGCCGTCCCCGGTAGCGGCCGACGGAGTACAGCGCGAACTGGATCAGCGTCAGCTCGTGCAGCCAGCCGATGAACAGCAGCGCGGTGACGAACGACGCCCAGGGCAGCCGGCGCCGCACCAGCAGCGTCGCGCAGCCCGCGGTGAGCACGACGGCCGCCTGCGGCCCGCTGAGGGAGTTGTCGGCGGCGGCCAGGCCCGGCAGGTCCAGTGCCGTCAGGGCCAGACAGCCCAGGGCCGTCAGGACGTCCTGTGCCCGCGGTGAGGCGGCCCAGCCCTCGGTGAGCCGGCGGCAGGAGGCCGCGGCCCGGTGGAACGCCGAGGCGGCGGGCTTGACGTGCATGCCCCCCATCATCCGTGGTCCGCGTCCCGGATCGGATCCACGAGACGGACATATGAAGTGATATGCGGCACTCTGGACGCCTTCGGGCAGGGCCGGACGGCCCGTCCGCCCGAGACCTTCCGCCCCGGTCCCGGCGCTCCTCGGACCCCGTCTCCCCAAAACGCGGGAAGACCCCCGCACCGATGGCGCGGGGGTCTTCGTGGTCCGTGCCTACGCGGCGGGCAGCGCGTCCAGCTGCGCCTGGATCCGGGCGATGTCGGCCTCGGCCTTGGCCAGCCGGCCCTTGATCTTGTCCACGACGTTGTCCGGGGCCTTGGCCAGGAAGGCCTCGTTCCCGAGCTTCGCCTCGGCCTGCTGCTTCTCCTTCTCGGCGGCGCCCAGGTCCTTGCTCAGGCGCTTGCGCTCGGCCGCCACGTCGATGGTGCCGGACAGGTCCAGCGCGACGGTGGCGCCGGCGACCGGGAGGGTCGCGGTGGCGTTGAAGTCCTCGCCCTCCGGCTGGAGGCGCAGCAGCTGCCGGATCGCGGCCTCGTGCGCGGCCAGCGCCGTACCGGCCAGGTCCAGGCGGGCCGGGACCTTCTGGCCCGGCTGCAGGCCCTGGTCGGCGCGGAAGCGGCGGACCTCGGTGACGACGGCCTGGAGGTTCTCGATCTCCGTCTCGGCGGCCTCGTCACGGAAGCCGCTGTCCTCGGGCCACCGGGCGACGACGAGGGACTCGCCGCCGGTCAGGGTGGTCCACAGGGTCTCGGTGACGAACGGGACCACCGGGTGCAGGAGGCGCAGGGTGGTGTCCAGGACCTCGCCGAGCACCCGGCCGGAGACCTCGGCGCCCTCGCCGCCCGCGAAGAACGTGGTCTTCGACAGCTCGACGTACCAGTCGAAGACCTCGTCCCACGCGAAGTGGTAGAGGGCCTCGCTGAGCTTCGAGAACTGGAAGTCCTCGTAGTACGCGTCGACCTGCGCGACCGTCTTGTTCAGGCGGGACAGGATCCAGCGGTCGGTCGCCGACATCTTCTCGACCGGGGGCAGGTCGCCCTCGACCGTGGCCCCGTTCATGAGCGCGAAGCGGGTGGCGTTCCAGATCTTGTTGGCGAAGTTGCGGGAGGCCTGGACCCAGTCCTCGCCGATCGGGACGTCGGTGCCGGGGTTGGCGCCCTTGGCCAGGGTGAAACGGACGGCGTCGGAGCCGTACTTGTCCATCCAGTCCAGCGGGTCGACGACGTTGCCGAAGGACTTCGACATCTTCTTGCCGCGCTCGTCGCGGACGAGGCCGGTCAGGGCGATCGTCTTGAAGGGGACCTCGCCGTCCATGGCGTAGAGGCCGAACATCATCATCCGGGCGACCCAGAAGAAGATGATGTCGTGGCCGGTGAGCAGGACGTCGGTGGAGTAGAACTTCTCCAGGTCCGGGGTCTTCTCCGGCCAGCCGAGCGTGGAGAACGGCCACAGGCCGGAGGAGAACCAGGTGTCGAGGACGTCGGTGTCCTGGGTCCAGCCCTCACCCGTGGGCGCCTCGTCGTCGGGGCCGAGGCAGACGACCTCGCCCTCCGGGCCGTACCAGACCGGGATGCGGTGGCCCCACCACAGCTGGCGCGAGATGCACCAGTCGTTGAGGTTGTCGACCCAGTCGAAGTAGCGCTTCTCCATCTCCTTCGGGTGGATCTTGACCCGGTCGTCGCGGACCGCGTCACCGGCGGCCTTGGCCAGCGTCTCGACCTTGACCCACCACTGGAGGGACAGGCGGGGCTCGACGGTGGTGGAGCAGCGCGAGCAGTGCCCGACGGAGTGCAGGTAGGGACGCTTCTCGGCGACGATCCGGCCCTGCTCGCGCAGGGCGCCGACGACCGCGGAGCGCGCCTCGAAGCGGTCCAGGCCGAGGAAGGGGCCGTGGACGGTGATGACGCCGCGCTCGTCCATGATCGTCATGTTCGGCAGGCCGTGGCGCTGCCCGATGGCGAAGTCGTTCGGGTCGTGGGCGGGCGTCACCTTGACGCAGCCGGTGCCGAACTCCGGGTCGACGTGCGTGTCCGCGACGACCGGGATGGAGCGGTCGGTGAGGGGCAGCTTGATGAGCTTGCCGACCAGGTGCTTGTAGCGCTCGTCGTCCGGGTGGACGGCGATGGCCGTGTCACCGAGCATCGTCTCGGCGCGGGTGGTGGCGACGACGAGGGTGTCCTCGCCCTCCCCGTACGTGATGGAGACGAGCTCGCCCGCGTCCTCCTGGTACTCCACCTCGATGTCGGAGATGGCCGTCAGACAGCGGGGGCACCAGTTGATGATGCGCTCGGCGCGGTAGATCAGCCCGTCGTCGAAGAGCTTCTTGAAGATCGTCTGGACGGCCTTGGACAGCCCCTCGTCCATGGTGAACCGCTCGCGGCTCCAGTCGACGCCGTCACCCAGCCGCCGCATCTGGCCGAGGATCTTGCCGCCGTACTCTTCCTTCCACTGCCAGACCCGCTCGACGAACTCCTCGCGGCCCAGGTCGTGGCGGGACTTGCCCTCCTCGGCGAGCTGCTGCTCGACCTTGTTCTGGGTGGCGATGCCGGCGTGGTCCATGCCGGGCAGCCACAGCGACTCGTACCCCTGCATCCGCTTGCGGCGGGTCAGGGCGTCCATGAGCGTGTGCTGGAAGGCGTGGCCCAGGTGCAGGGAGCCGGTGACGTTCGGCGGCGGGATGACGATGGTGTACGCGGGCTTCTCGCTCGCCGCATCGGCGGTGAAGTAGCCACGCTCCACCCAGCGCTCGTAGAGCTTCCCCTCTACCTCGGCCGGCGCGTACTGGGTCGGCAGTTCGGAGTTGGGGGCACTGGGTGTCTGCGTGTTCTCGGTCACGGGGCACAGGATACGGCGGGTGCCGCCCGCGTCACGAATCGATACCGCAGCGGTCCGTCCCGTTGACCTTGATGGCCCCGGACCCGTCTGATGCGCCCATGAACGAGATCACCCGGCCGCCCCTCCCCTATCAGCCGGTACCGCAGGCACCGCGCAAGCGCAGGCTCGTCCTGCGGACGGTGGTGACCGTGCTCGCCGTCGGCGCGGGGGTGTTCTTCGGCAGGATGGCCGTGAACGCGGTCCTCGGCGCCCCCGACGACTCCGGCCGCTACCGGCTGACCCCGCCCGCCACCTTCCAGGGCCTGACCCTGCAGGACTCCGGGCCGCGGGTGGACGCCATCAAGGAGGGGCAGGGGACCCGCAAGCCGGGCACCGAGCCGGTGGCCGTGGTCTACGCCGATCAGAGCGGCACCGCGCAGCTGGTGGTCAGCGGGGCGTCCGGCGCCTTCACGGACGAGGACCCCGGGGCCGAACTCAYCAAGAGCCTCCACGCCATGGGCGTCAACGGGGCGACCACCCAGGATTCCGGCACGCCCGCGGGCGGGGCGATGCGCTGCGGCACCCTCACGACCGGGGCGGGACCGCTGACGCTGTGCACGTGGGCCGACCACAGTTCCCTGGTGACGGTCACCGTCCCGGTGGAGAACAAGCCGGTCGCCTTCGAGGCACTGGCCGGGCAGACCCGCGCCCTGCGCGCGGCGATGGAGGTCCCGAAGGCGTAGTGGTTCCGTAACGGCCGGGACCCCGATGCCCTGGTCGAACGATCCTTCCGCAAGGATGTGTGAAACAGATAAGCAAACCTCACAGGGGGACGCGGGATGAGTTACAACCAGCCAGGTCCGTACGGGCAGCAGCCGCAGCAGCCGGGCCCCTACGGGCAGCAGCCCCCGCCGCCGCCCGGCCCGTACGGCCAGCCCGCCCCCCAGCCGGGCTACGGCTACCCCCAGCAGGCCCCGCCCCCGCCGCCGGCCTTCCCCCAGCAGGGCGGCTACCAGCAGCCCCCGCAACCGCCGCAGCCCGCGTACGGCTACCAGCAGCCCCCGCAGCAGGGGTACATGCCCCCGCCGCAGCCCCCGAAGAAGTCCAAGGCCGGCCCGGTCATCGCGGTGGTCCTGGTCGTGGCCGTGATCGGCGCGGGCGGCTGGTGGTTCCTCGGCGGCGGCTCGGGCGGCTCGGTCTCGGACGCCACGAAGGGCTACAAGCTGGTGGCCCCGGAGTCGGTTGGCGAGTTCCAGAAGAACCCGAAGTACCAAGAGCAGCCCATCAGCGACAAGGACAAGCAGGAAGCCGAAGCCGCCGGCATCAAGAACCCCACTCAGGTGGGCATGAGCTACCAGTCCGGCGACCCCAAGAACCCGCTGACCATCAAGGGCCTCACGTTCAGCGGTCTCTATGGTGAACTCGCCGACCCGGAGAAGTCGGTGGACGCCTACTTCGCCTTGTTCAAGATGAACGCCGCTCAGAAGAACGACAAGATGACGGTCGAGCTCGTCGGCAGCCCCAAGTCGATCACCCCGGCCGGTTTCAAGGGCGCCGTCCTCAAGTGCCAGGAGATCAAGTCCATCCCGAAGGACCCGGCGACGACCAAGGGGATCAAAGAATTCACGCTGCCCGTCTGCATCTGGGGTGACTACAGCACCCTGAGCGCCGTCAGCGCCAACGACGCTGCCTCTCTCCTCGCCGGCAAGCCCGGCTACACCCTGGAGCAGACCGCGGACCTCGCCGCGAAGCTGTACAACACGGCCCGCGTCAAGGCCTGATCAAATCGGCGGCCGGCCGCGCGCACATCACCGCGCTGGCCGGCCTCAGCCGCATCAGCTTTGTGCTGCGTAGCACGCATCACCTGCATCACCGGGCCTGACCCCGATGTTGACCAGGGCCCAATAGCAACCGGGGTAGGCTGCCGGGTTGAAGTCGGCGCCCAGTTTGCACGCAGCCTCCACCTTCGGGCCGATGTTGTAGCCCGCTTGGTGCAGGGAGTACTGACAATCGCCCTGATCGGCCGAGGCGGGCGAAGCCACCACCATGGGCAGTGCAGCGGCGACGAACATCGCCGACAGGAGTCCTACTGCGCGCTTCTTCTTCATGTCCGTTCCCCTCCACGCATGACCATGTCGAGATGCAGTCGATCAAGGAAGCGGCACTCACGCCAGGCAGAATGGAATCCTTGTCCGATTAACGGTGAAGGTGGACTTGAAACGAAGAGGGGCGCCCCGGAAGTTCAAGGCGCCCCTCTTCGTCAACTAGCGACCGGCTACGCCGACTTCTCGTGTGGGCCCTGGTCCTTCGGGACGATGCGGGGGACCAGCGTCGGGTTGACGTTGGAGCGGACCACGTCCGAGGTGATGACCACGCGGGCCACGTCCTTGCGGGACGGGACCTCGTACATCACCGACATCAGGACCTCTTCCATGATGGCGCGCAGGCCGCGCGCGCCCGTCTGGCGGAGGATCGCCTGGTCCGCGATGGCTTCGAGGGCCTCGCGCTCGAAGTCCAGCTCCACGCCGTCGAGTTCGAACAGGCGCTGGTACTGCTTCACCAGGGCGTTGCGCGGCTCCACCAGGATCTGGAGGAGCGCCTCGCGGTCCAGGTTGTGCACCGAGGTCAGGACGGGCAGGCGGCCGATGAACTCGGGGATCATCCCGAACTTCACCAGGTCCTCCGGCATGACCTCCTGGAACTGGTCGCTCGCCTCGATCTCCCGCTTCGAGCGGATCGTCGCCCCGAAGCCGATGCCCTTGGCGCCGGCCCGCGACTCGATGATCTTCTCCAGGCCGGCGAAGGCGCCGCCCACGATGAAGAGCACGTTCGTCGTGTCGATCTGGATGAACTCCTGGTGCGGGTGCTTGCGTCCGCCCTGCGGCGGGACGGAGGCCGTCGTGCCTTCCAGGATCTTCAGTAGGGCCTGCTGCACGCCCTCGCCGCTGACGTCGCGCGTGATCGACGGGTTCTCGCTCTTGCGGGCGACCTTGTCGATCTCGTCGATGTAGATGATCCCGGTCTCGGCCTTCTTGACGTCGTAGTCCGCCGCCTGGATCAGCTTCAGCAGGATGTTCTCGACGTCCTCGCCGACGTACCCGGCCTCCGTCAGCGCCGTCGCGTCCGCGATGGCGAACGGGACGTTGAGCATGCGGGCGAGCGTCTGCGCGAGCAGGGTCTTGCCGGAGCCGGTGGGGCCGAGCAGCAGGATGTTGGACTTCGCGAGTTCGATCGCGTCGTCACGGCCCTGCGCGCCGCCGTTCTCGCCGGCCTGGACCCGCTTGTAGTGGTTGTAGACCGCTACCGAGAGCGCCTTCTTCGCCGGCTCCTGGCCGACGACGTAGCTCTCCAGGAACTCGTAGATCTCACGGGGCTTGGGGAGTTCCTCCCACCGGACCTCCGAGGTTTCCGCGAGTTCCTCTTCGATGATCTCGTTGCAGAGGTCGATGCACTCGTCGCAGATGTACACACCGGGTCCTGCGATGAGCTTCTTCACCTGCTTCTGGCTCTTTCCGCAGAACGAGCACTTGAGCAGATCGCCGCCGTCACCGATGCGTGCCACGAGGTGCTTCCCCTTCGCCTGGGAGACGCTTGGTTCAGCGACTCCTGGTGCCTCATATCCGACGGTACCTTGCCGGGGGCCCCGAGCGGGGCCCCCTTGACGTGGTTCACATCGCCCAATGCGACGACGCGCCCACGTCAACTGACGGCAAGGATCAGACCGCGCTGCTCTTGCGGGTGGAGACGATCTGGTCGATCAGGCCGTACGCGAGCGCGTCCTCGGCCGTCAGGATCTTGTCGCGCTCGATGTCCTCGCGGATCTTCTCGATCGGCGTGGTCGAGTGCTTGGCCAGCATGCTCTCCAGCTGGTCGCGCATGCGCAGGATCTCGTTGGCCGCGATCTCCAGGTCGGAGAGCTGCTCACGGCCGGTGCCGCCCGAAGGCTGGTGGATCAGCACGCGGGCGTTCGGCAGCGCCATGCGCTTGCCGGGGGTACCGGCGGCCAGCAGGACCGCGGCGGCGGAGGCCGCCTGGCCCATGCAGACCGTCTGGATGTCCGGCTTCACGAACTGCATCGTGTCGTAGATCGCCGTCAGCGCGGTGAAGGAACCACCGGGGCTGTTGATGTAGATCGAGATGTCGCGGTCCGGGTCCATCGACTCCAGGCACAGCAGCTGCGCCATGACGTCGTTGGCGGAGGCGTCGTCGATCTGCACGCCGAGGAAGATGACGCGCTCCTCGAAGAGCTTCGCGTACGGGTCGTACTCGCGCACGCCCTGCGAGGTGCGCTCGACGAAGCGCGGGATGACGTAGCGGTTGTCCACCTGCGGGCCGGAGTAGAGGCCGCTCGCGGAGAAGTTCGCGGAGAAGTTGTTCTGCATCTGGGTGTTCACCATCCTGGTGGCGTTCTGCGGGCTGAGGGTGCCTGGGCGGGCGGGCGGTACGGCGGGCCGTACCGCGGGGCCGGGATCAGGCCCCGGTGCCGCCGCCGCCGGGGACCAGGGAGGCGGCCGAGATGATCTCGTCGATCAGGCCGTACGCCTTGGCCTCCTCCGCCGTGAACCAGCGGTCGCGGTCGCCGTCGCGGATGATCGCCTCCACGGTCTGGCCCGAGTGGTGCGCGGTGATCTCAGCCATGCGCTGCTTGGTGCGCAGCAGGTACTGGGCCTGGATCTTGATGTCCGAGGCGGTGCCACCGATGCCGGCGGAGCCCTGGTGCATCAGGATGTCGGTGTTCGGCAGGGAGAAGCGCTTGCCGGCGGTGCCGCCGGTGAGCAGGAACTGGCCCATGGAGGCCGCCATTCCCATGCCGATGGTGACGACGTCGTTCGGGATGTACTGCATGGTGTCGTAGACCGCCATGCCCGCCGTCACGGAGCCACCGGGGCTGTTGATGTACAGGTAGATGTCCTTCTCCGGCTCGGCGGCCAGGAGGAGGAGCTGCGCCGTGATCTTGTTCGCGATGTCGTCGTCGACCTGCTGGCCGAGGAAGATGATGCGCTCGCCGAGCAGCCGGTTGTAGACATGGTCGCCGAGGCCGCCACCGATGGACGGCTCACCCGCGGCGTAAGGCTTCAGATTCGTCACGTATCCACCTGCTCGTCTCCGACGGCCACATGCCGTCTCAGCGTCTCGTTCTGGGGCGCGGACCTACCGGTGGGGCGATGCCCGCCGGCTTCGGGTACTCCCGTGCCCTCGTATTCATGGACCCTAACGCGCAGGTAGGACAACGCCATCCCGCTTCCCGAACTGTTCGCTCGGAGCGCAAGGTGACCGGGCCCCACGAGGAGGGTCACGAAGGGACGGCGAAGGGTCCGGACGCGACCGCGTCCGGACCCTCGCCACTACTGCTCCACGGGCTGGGCCCGGGGGTGTTGCTTAGGCCTCTTCGGCCTTCACCTCGGTGTCACCGTCGACGGCGTCCTCGACGACCTCGACGGCGGCCTCGGTCTCGTCCTCGTCGGAGAGGTCGATGACCTCACCGTTGGTGTCGACGACCTTGGCCTTCTCGACGACGACCGCGAGGGCCTTGCCGCGGGCGACCTCGCCGACGAGCATCGGCACCTGGCCACCCTCGACGACGGCCTGGGCGAACTGGTCCGGGGACATGCCGGAGGACTGCGCGCGGCGCATGAGGTGCTCGGTGAGCTCCTCCTGGTTGACGCCCAGCTTCTCCTTGTTGACCAGGGCGTCCAGGAGGAACTGGGTCTTGATGCCCTTGACGGCCTGCTCGGCGGTCTCGGCGTCGAACTCCTCGACCGTCTTGCCCTGGATCTCCAGGAACTTCTCCAGGTTCAGGCCCATCTGGCCGAGCTGGTGGTGCTCCAGGTTGTGCTTGCGGGTCTGGACCTCGTCCGCGAGCAGCTTCTCGGGGACGGGGATCTCCGCGAGCTCCAGGAACTTCTCCAGCACGCGCTCCTGGGCCTGGGTGGCCTGGTCGTACTGCTTCATGTTCTCCAGGCGCTTGCGGCTGTCCGCCTTGAGCTCCTCAAGGGTGTCGAACTCGCTCGCCATCTGGGCGAACTCGTCGTCCAGCTCCGGCAGCTCGCGGGCGGAGACCTTGGTGACCTTGACGGTGACCTCGGCGTCCTTGCCCTCGGCGGAGCCGCCCTTCAGCTGGGAGGTGAAGGTGGCCTCGCCACCGGCCTCCAGGCCCTTGACGGCCTCGTCGATGCCGTCGAGGAGCTCGCCCGAGCCGATGGTGTAGGAGACGTCGCTGGCGACACCGTCCTCCAGCACCTCTCCGTCGACCTTGGCCTCCAGGTCGATGGTGACGACGTCGCCGTCCTGGGCGGCGCGCTCGACGTCCTTGGTGGACGCGAAGCGGCCGCGCAGCTGCTCGACCGACTTCTCGACGTCCTCGTCGGAGACCTCGATGGCGTCGACCTCGACCTCGATGCCGGAGTAGTCCGGGATCTCGATCTCGGGGCGCACGTCGACCTCGGCGGTGAAGGCGAGCAGCTCGCCGTCCTTCAGCTCCGTGATGTCGACCTCGGGCTGGCCCAGCGGGTTCAGGTCGGCCTCGTTGACCGCCTCGGTGTAGAACTTCGGGAGGGCGTCGTTGACGGCCTCCTCCAGCACCGCACCGCGGCCGAAGCGCTGGTCGATGACGCGCGCGGGGATCTTGCCCTTGCGGAAGCCCTTCACCGTGACCTGCTGGTTGATCTTCTTGTACGCCGCGTCGAGGCTGTCCTTGAGCTCCTCGAAGGGCACCTCAACAGTGAGCCGAACCCGAGTCGGGTTCAGGGTCTCCACGGCGCTCTTCACGGTTCGGTCTCCTTGTGGCTGACTGCTTGGGGTTCTGCCGGAACGCTGCGATTCAGCGGTTCGACGGATTCGGCCCGGTACATCAGACACACGGGCACGCAGCTTGCATAGTAACCGCAAGCGGCAATCAGCCCACAACGCGATCTTCGATACGTGATCTTGGTGCAGGCGGTACTGGATGGTCGGGGTGGCCGGATTCGAACCGACGACCTTCCGCTCCCAAAGCGGACGCGCTACCAAGCTGCGCCACACCCCGTCGGTGCGACACGTAGGGTACATGCCCGGAGACCCTCTGATGCGCCCGGTTTTCCGGGGGCCGCACGCGCGCGCGGCTCCGACGCCGGACAAGGCGACGGGAAAGGGGTGTGCGCTCACCCTGTGCGACCCGCTAGGATGCTGTCCGTGCCACGGTCCCCGGACCTACGGCGCGCATGGTGCGGGTGTAGCTCAATGGTAGAGCCCTAGTCTTCCAAACTAGCTACGCGGGTTCGATTCCCGTCACCCGCTCTGAAACGCAAAGGGCCAGGTCAGAGGAGATTCCCTCGACCTGGCCCTTTCGCCGTTCCCGGGGCGGCGATCGGCGCGGCGCGGGTGGCGCTGCGGCCCGAGCGCGTCGTCAACTCCCTTGTGCCGGCACCCGTCGGCGCGGCGAGCGTGGTGGCGGCGTGTCGGAGGTCGGCCGGGAGGGCCGGAGCGTCCGTGCCCGAGGCGCCCGGCGTGACGAGCGGGGCCCCGCGTGTCCCGCTAGAGCTTGATCCCCGCGATGGTGTCGGCGAGGGAGTTCAGGAAGCGGTTGACGTCCGGGGCGATGGAGCTGGACGCGAGGAAGAAGCCGAAGAGGACCGCGACGATCGCGGGGCCGGCCTTCATGTGCTTGCCGCGGATCAGGATCACCAGGATGACCGCCAACAGAACCACCACTGACAGCGAAATGGCCACTACTGATCACACCTTCGGTCGTCCCCTGGCCGGCCCGGGGCGTACGGCCGCGCACACCCCCACATGCACCATCCTCCCACCAACCGGGCCCGGCTACCCGTCCCGTGACGAATCGCCATCGCCTCTTTCCCGCCAAGCAGAGCCGCACTCGGCATATTTCGGGCATGGGGTACGGGTCACGGGGTGGTGATGCCGAGGAGGGAACGGACGTACGCGTACTTCGCGGTCAGCCGGTCCCGGGTGGGGGCGTCCAGCACGGAGAGGCGTACGGGGTCGGCGTTGTGCGCGAGGTCGGCCTCCTTGACCAGGGCCGCGCCGGGGGTGGCGAGGATGCGGGCCGCGTACTCCTCCACCGGCTCCCCGGGGCGCTTGGTGAGGGCCAGCACCATGGCCTTGACCTCCTGCGGGACGGGCGTGGCGGCGAGCTCGGCGGGGGTGAGGGCCTCGTCCTCGACGGCGTCGTGGAGCCAGGCCGCCGCCTGCTGCGCCGGGGTGCCGCCGCGCAGGCGGACGCCCTCGGCCACGGCCGCGAGGTGCTCGGCGTAGGGCCGGCCGGCCTTGTCGGTCTGGCCCTCGTGCGCCCCGCGGGCGAGGGCTTCGACCTCCAGGAGGGTCAACGGTTGCTGCGTCATGCGATCCCCTTCGCTGCCGTTCGGAGGGCCTGGGCGGCCCGGCGCACATCCGCCTGCGTGGTACGCCAGTTGGAGAACGCGGCGCGCAGGGCGGGGGTTCCCCCGTACACGGTGGGGGTGACGAAGACCTCGGCGCCGGCGGCCTCGCGCAGGGCGGTCAGGCGTTCGGGGGTGGGGGCGGTGGCGAGGGTGAAGCAGACGACGTTGAGGCGGACCGGGGCGAGCAGGCGCAGGGCCGGTTCCCGTTCCACTTCCTCGGCGAGGGCGCGGGCGCAGTCGACGTCGCGTTCGACGATCTCGCGGTGGCCCGCGCGGCCGTAGGCGCGGAGCGTGAACCAGGCGGCCAGCGCCCGCAGCCGGTGGGAGTTCTCGGGGGTGAGGTGGACGAGGTCGGGGTCGTCGCCGAGGGGGCCGAGGTAGGCCGCGGAGTTCTGGAAGACGCGGGTCTGCAGGTCGCGGCGGCGGGTGAACTGGACGGCGCTGTCGTAGGGGACGTTGAGCCACTTGTGCAGGTCGACGCAGACGGAGTCGGAGGCGTCGAGGCCGGCGGTGAGGTGGGCGTGGCGCGGGGAGAGGGCGGCGAAGGCGCCGAAGGCGGCGTCGGTGTGCAGCCAGAAGTCGTGGCGGGGGCGCAGGGCGTCGAGGGCGGGGAGGTCGTCGAAGTCGACGGTGTTGACGGTGCCGGCGTTGGCGACGACCACGGCCGGGCCGGAGCCGTCGGCGAGCGCGCGGTCGAGGGCGGCGGGGTCGACGGCCTCCCGGCCGGGGAGCGTGGGGACCCGTACGAGGCTCGCCCGGCCGAGACCCAGGACGGAGAGGGCCTTGGCGATGGAGGAGTGCGGGGCGCCGGACAGGACGCGGACGGGCCCGAGGGCCGCCGCGCCGTCCTCGGCCGGGGAGACGCCGAGGCGCTCGCCGAGCCATTCGCGGGCGATGGCCAGGCCGACGGTGTTGGACATGGTGGCGCCGCTGACGAAGGTGCCGGTGTGGGCGTCGGACAGGCCGAAGAGGCCGCGCAGCCAGCCGGTGGTCTCGCGTTCGAGGTGCTGGCCCGCGCCGTCGAAGGCGGAGTTGGAGTTCTGGTCGTGGGCGGCGGTCAGCCAGTCGCCGGCGAGGGCGGCGGGGGTGGCTCCGCCGGTGACGAAGCCGAGGTAGCGGGGGCCGGCGGAGGCCGAGAACCGGGGGGCCCAGCGGGACCGGAAGGCCTCCAGGACCGCTTCGGTGCCGCTGCCCTGCTCGGGCAGCGGCTCGGGGGCGGGCGGGGCGGCGGCCCCGGCGGCCGGTACGACGGGCCGCGCGTCGAGCCCGGCGAGGGCCTCGGTGGCGGCGCGGCGGGTGGCGTCGAGGAGGTCGGGCAGACGGGCCAGATCGGCGGCGAGGGTGCGGTCCATGGCGGCACGGTAGGCCTCCGGCGGCGGCGGGGAACGGGCCAATCCCCCTCGATTGGCCCGCCCGGCCGAGCGGGGCCGGGCGGGCCGGGCCGGAAAGCGAGCGCGCCGCAGACGGCCGCGGAGGCCGCCCAGGCCCCCGCGGGCCCGCAGCGGCGCCCCGCGCAACGGGCGGGGCCGGCCGGGCGGGGGGCCGGAATCCAGGAGGGCGCGCGGGGGCCCGGTCAGGCCGGGCAGGCGGGCCCGGCCGGGTCAGAGCGCGGGCGGGCGGGCCCGGACCCCGTCACGAGGCCGAGGGCCGGCCGGGTGGCAGGGGCCCGTCAGGGGGAGCGGCGGATGAGGAGGAGGGCGCGGTCGTCGTTGACGTCCTTGGCCACCTTCTCGATCAGGTGCCACGCCGCTCCCTCCCACCCCGCGGCGACGTAGCGGTCGGCCTCGCCGGTGAGGCGGTCGATGCCCTCGCTGATCTCTCGCTCCGCGGTCTCGACGAGCCCGTCGGTGAACAGCATCAGGACGTCGCCCCGCCGCAGGTTGCCCCGGGCCGGGGTGAACTCCGCGCCGTCGTAGACGCCGAGCAGCGGTCCTTCCCCGGTGACCTCCCGCCAGCGGCCGGTGCCGGCGGAGAGCTGGAGGGCGGGGAGGTGGCCGGCGGAGAGCAGTTCGTAGTCGCCGGTCTCCAGGTCCAGGACGAGGTGGATGGAGGTGGCGAAGCCCTCGTCCCAGTCCTGGCGCAGCAGGTAGCCGTTGGCGGCGGGGAGGAAGTCCCGGTGCGGGAGGGCGCCGAGGAGGCCGCCGAAGGCTCCGCTGAGCAGGAGGGCGCGCGAGCCCGCCTCCATGCCCTTGCCGGAGACGTCGGTGAGGACGATCTCCAGGGTGCGGCCGCCGTTGGTGCGGGCGGCGACCACGAAGTCGCCGGAGAAGGACTGGCCCCCGGCCGGCCGCAGGGCCATCTCGCGGTGCCAGCCGCGCGGCAGGGCGGGCAGCTTGCTCTGGACCCGGATCCGTTCGCGCAGGTCGAAGAGCATGGTGCCGCCGCGCCGCCAGGGCACGCCGACGCGGCTGCGGAACTGGGCGATGACCAGCCCGAAGAAGCCGCAGGCGGCGACCACCAGGACGGTTCCCGGGGTGACCCGGGCGGGCCCCTGGGTGTACGGGCCGAGCACCAGGGCCTCGACGATCAGGGCGGTCGCGGAGGCGGCGTAGAGGGCGAGCAGGCTCGCGGGCCGCAGCAGCAGGCCGCCGGCCACGATGGGCAGGACCAGGGCCGACGGGGAGAACCAGACCGGCAGCATCATGGTGCCGCAGGCGATGGCGGGGACGGTCAGCAGGAGCCCGGCGAAGGCGAGCCAGTCGGAGGCGTCGCCGCGGAAGTAGTCGACGGCGGATTTGCGCAGCGCTGTGCGCGCCCGGTGCCACAGCATGCGCGTCCGGGCCATGAACGTCTCCACACGTGCTCCGGCCATTGCATCGGGACCCTATCCATCCTGGCTGTGCCCGCGCAGGGGTACCCCCGGACCGCGGGCCCTTCGACGGTCGAAAACACTTCGACCGCGACGGAATGCCCTGGTAAGGATGACCGCATGGCTCTGGAGATGCGCGTTTTGTCAATGGATGACTGGGACGTCTGGTTCGATCATCTGGAACTGGCGTTCGGCGGCGTGCCCGAATCCCCGCAGCACCGGAAGACCTTCCGGTCCCTGACCGAGCCGGAACGTTCACTCGGCGTGTGGGACGGCGAGGACTGCGTCGGATCGGCTTCGGCCTTCAGCTTCCGGCTCTCGGTGCCGGGCGGCGGCGCGCCGGTTCCGGCGGCCGGCGTGACGATGGTGGGCGTCGCCCCGACGCACCGCCGCCGCGGGGTGCTCACCTCGCTGATGCGGCGCCAATTGGACGACATCCGTGCGGGTGGCGAGCCGATCGCCGTGCTGACGGCCTCGGATCCGGCGATCTACGGACGTTTCGGCTACGGCACCGCCGCCTACGCCCTCTCCGTGGACGTCGACACGACCCGGGTGCGGCTCTCCGTGCCCCCGGGGACGGACGACGTACGGCTGCGCCTGGTCGACCCGGAGAAGGCCCTGCCCGACTGCGAGCGGGTCTACGCCCGGCTGGTCGCCCGGCGTCCCGGCATGCCGGCCCGGCAGCCCGGCTGGGACCTCAAGACGCTGCTCGACCCGGAGGGGCACCGGGGCGGGTCCTCGCCGCTGAAGTGCGCGGTGGCCGAGGGCGCGGACGGCGAGGTCGTCGGGTACGCCCGTTACCGGGTCACGCCGGACTGGGAGCAGACCGGCTCGGACGGCAAGGTCCAGGTCCAGGACGTGGACGCGCTGCACCCGGCGGCGTACGCGGCGCTGTGGCGCTACCTCTTCGGGATCGACCTCACCTGGAGCGTGCGCGCGTTCGGGCGGCCGGTGGACGATCCGCTGCTGCACCTGGTCAGCGACATCCGGCGGATCCGGACGCGGCAGCGGGACTCGCTGCACGTGCGGCTGGTGGACCTGCCGGCGGCGCTCGGTGCGCGGGCCTACGGGGCCCCGCTGGACGTGGTCCTGGACGTCGAGGACGCCTTCTGCCCGTGGAACGCGGGGCGGTGGCGGCTGACGGCGGACGCGGACGGTGCGGCGCTGTGCGAGCGGACCGAGGACGGGGCGGACCTGGCGCTGTCGGTCCGGGAGCTGGGCTCGGCGTACCTCGGCGGGATCACCCTGGCCTCGCTGGCGGCGGCGGGCCTGGTGCGCGAGCTGCGTCCGGGCGCCCTGACGCGGGCTTCCCGCGCCTTCGCCGGGGACGTCGCGCCCTGGCTCCCGCACGGCTTCTAGGTCCGCCGCGGCGGAAAGGGAGGCCGCGGGCGGTCAGCGGGACTGGCAGCCGGGGCACCAGAAGAGGTTGCGGGCGGCGAGGCCGGCGGTGCGGATCTCGCTCCCGCAGACGTGGCAGGGCATGGCGGCGCGCCGGTAGACGTACACCTCGCCGCCGTGGTCGTCCACGCGCGGCGGGCGGCCCATCGCCTCGGGCAGGTGCTCGTCGCGGACGGTGTCGATCCGGTTGTTCCGCACGCCCTCGCGCATCAGCGCCACGAGGTCGCTCCAGATCGCGTCCCACTCGCTCCGCGCGAGGTCCTTGCCGAGCCGGTACGGGTCGATGCCGTGCCGGAAGAGGACCTCGGCGCGGTAGACGTTGCCGACGCCCGCGACGACCTTCTGGTCCATGAGCAGGGCGGCGACGGTGGTGCGGGAGCGGGAGATCCGCTTCCAGGCGCGGTCCGGGTCGTCGGCCGGGCGCAGCGGGTCGGGGCCGAGCCGGTCGTGTATCGCCTTCTTCTCGCCCTCGGCGACGATGGCGCACGCGGTGGGGCCGCGCAGGTCGGCGTAGTGCTCCTCGTTCAGCAGCCGCAGCCGGACCGTGTCGGTGGCCGGCGGGGCCGGGGCGGGGCCGAAGCCGAGCTTGCCGAAGAGGCCGAGATGGATGTGGATCCAGGCGTCGCCGAGTTCCAGGAAGAGGTGCTTGCCGTGGGCCTCGGCGCTCTCCAGCTCGCGCCCGTCGAGGAGGGCCGCGCTCTCGGCGAACCGGCCCTGGGGGCTGCTGACCCGGACCGTCCGGGCGGCGAAGCGCTCGGTGTGGTCCTGGGCGAGGCGGTGGATCGTATGCCCCTCGGGCACGGCACTGCTCCTACGTCCGGGTGGGTCGCGGGGGGCGGCGGCGCGACGGCTCACCGATGAACCTGCCTACTGGTCCTGCGGGTGGTGGGCGGGGATCGGGGGGAGCTCGCCGGTCTGCTCGTAGGCGGTGAGCATGTCGATGCGGCGGGTGTGGCGCTCCGCCCCGGAGTACGGGGTCTTCAGGAAGGCGTCGATGAAGGCGACGACCTCGTCCTGGGTGTGCATGCGGCCGCCGACGGAGATGACGTTGGCGTTGTTGTGCTCGCGGCCCAGCTCGGCCGTCTGGACGCTCCAGGCCAGGATGGCGCGGATGCCCTTGACCTTGTTGGCGGCGATCTGCTCGCCGTTGCCGGAGCCGCCGATCACGATGCCGAGGCTGTCCTCGTCCGCGGCGGTCCGCTCGGCGGCGCGGAGGCAGAAGGGCGGGTAGTCGTCCACCTCGTCGTAGATGTGGGGCCCGCAGTCGACGGGCTCGTGGCCGTTGTTCTTGAGCCAGTCCACCAGGTGGTTCTTGAGCTCAAAGCCGGCATGGTCGGATCCGAGATACACGCGCATGGGTCGAGTGTGGCACGAGGGCTCTCGAAGATCCGCAGAGGGTGTCGCGTATGTCACTTCTAAACCTCAAGTAAACCCAAAGAACCCAGACGGGACGGGTCGGGACCTTGATCCCGACTTCCGGGCCTCAGGCAACTATCGGAGGAAAGTCTTCCGCACTGGCCGGAAATCGGGTTTGAATGCCGCAACTCGAAACCCGAGAACCTAAGGAATCGTCCATGAGCACCACGACGACCCTTCAGAAGGCAGGCGACCCGACCGGTGAACCCGGATCCGCCAAGCCCTCCGACGGTCTGAAGGCCGGTCTCAAGAACCGGCACCTGTCCATGATCGCCATTGGCGGCGTCATCGGCGCCGGCCTCTTCGTCGGCTCCGGCGGAGGCATCGCCAAGGCCGGTCCGGCCATCCTCCTGTCCTACCTGCTCGTCGGCGCCATGGTCGTCTTCGTCATGCGGATGCTGGGCGAGATGGCCGCCGCGAGCCCGAACTCGGGCTCCTTCTCCGCCTACGCCGACCGGGCGCTGGGCCGCTGGGCCGGTTTCTCCATCGGCTGGCTCTACTGGTTCTTCTGGGTCGTCGTACTGGCCGTCGAGGCCACCGCGGGCGCGAAGATCCTCGAAGGCTGGGTCCCGGCCGTCCCGCAGTGGGGCTGGGCCCTGATCGTCATGGCGGTCCTGACCGTCACGAACCTCGGCTCGGTCGCCTCCTACGGCGAGTTCGAATTCTGGTTCGCGGGCATCAAGGTCGTCGCCATCGGCGCCTTCGTGATCGTCGGCATGCTCGCCGTCTTCGGCGTGCTGCCGGGCTCGGACAACCCGGGCGCGGGCTTCGCACACCTGACGGACGCCGGCGGGTTCATGCCGAACGGCTGGGGCTCGGTCCTCACGGGCGTGCTGATGGTCGTCTTCTCCTTCATGGGCAGCGAGATCGTCACCCTCGCCGCCGGCGAGTCCGAGGACCCGCGCCGCGCCGTCACGAAGGCCACCAACTCGGTGATCTGGCGCATCGGCGTCTTCTACCTGGGCTCGATCTTCATCGTCCTCACGCTGCTGCCGTGGAACGACAAGTCGATCGTCGACAAGGGCTCCTACGTCGCCGCCCTGGACTCGATCGGCATCGCGCACGCCGGCCAGATCATGAACGTGATCGTCCTGACGGCCGTCCTGTCCTGCCTGAACTCGGGCCTGTACACCGCCTCGCGCATGGCCTTCTCGCTCGGTGAGCGCGGCGACGCGCCCAAGGCCTTCGCCAAGGTCAGCAAGCGGGGCGTGCCGGTGACCGCGATCCTCGGCTCGGTCGTCTTCGGCTTCGCCGCGGTCTACTTCAACTACACCTCCCCCGACACGGTCTTCAGCTTCCTGCTGAACTCCTCGGGTGCGATCGCGCTCTTCGTGTGGCTGGTGATCTGCCTGACCCAGCTGCGGATGCGCGGGATCCTGATGCGCGAGGCGCCGGAGAAGGTGACGGTGAAGATGTGGCTCTTCCCGTACCTGACCTGGGCCACCGCCGCGATGATCACCTTCGTCCTGGGCTACATGGTCTACGACAAGGACAACCGTGAGACCGTCATGCTCTCGCTGCTGGTCGCCGCCGTCGTCGTGGTGATCGGCGTGCTCCGCTCGGCGCTGCGCCGCAAGGGCGGCGTCGAAGCCGTCGCCGACGCCGCCGTCGACGCCTAGCCCTCCCGGCACGCACAAGCAGCCCCGGACCGCGCTCGCGGTCCGGGGCTGCCGTGCAGTGGAGCGGGTACGGGGCTCAGCCCCGGCGGCCCGCCAGCTTCCAGGCGGCCGGCAGGGCGCCCATGGCGAGCGCGGCCTTGAGGGCGTCGCCGATCAGGAACGGGACCAGACCCGCCGCGACGGCGGCGCTCAGGGACATGCCGGTGGCGGCCATCAGGTACGGCACGCCGACCGCGTAGATGACGGCCGAGCCCAGCACCATGGTGCCCGCGGTGCGCAGCACCGAGCGGTCGGCCCCGCGCCGCGCGAGCGCGCCGACGACGGTGGCGGCGAGCAGCATGCCGAGCACGTAGCCGAAGGAGGCACCGCCCGCGCCGGAGGTGCCGCCCGCGAACCACGGCACGCCGGCCATGCCGACCAGGGCGTACAGGGCCAGCGAGAGGAAGCCGCGGCGGGCACCGAAGGCGGCGCCCACGAGCAGGGCGGCGAAGGTCTGGCCGGTGACCGGTACGGGCGAGCCGGGAACGGGAACCGAGATCTGCGCGGCGAGGCCGGTGAGCGCGGCTCCGCCGACGACGAGCGCGATGTCGCGGACACGGCTCGCGGGCAGCAGGTCGGCGAGGACGGCGCCGGGCCGGAAGGAGACGGAAGCAGTGCTCATCGGGGGGCTCCGCGGGGTGGTGATCGACAGGACACCGTGAGGCTACGGCGGGCCGTGGCGCCGCCCCACCGCCGGGCGGGACAAAGGCATACTCCCCGGTTTGGTGGAGACCGGACAAAGCCCCGCCCCTACACCCGAGTCGGAGTGATCCTCGTCACGGGCCAGATTCGACCACACGTCCTTTTTGCTCCTGCGGGTGTCCTCCGGCAAGACTGTAGGTTCCCGCCAATCCCCTGTGCAGCCGCCAGCGCCGCTTGGCCGATCGAGAGTACGAGCATCTCCTCATGCGCGACCACCTGCCCGACCCGAACGTCACCGCGGGCGACCTGCCCCCGGAACCCCTCAGCCACAGCCTCAAGCAGCGCCACCTGACCATGCTGGGCCTCGGCGGCGTGATCGGCGCCGGGCTCTTCGTCGGCTCCGGCGCCGGCATCGGCATCGCCGGACCCGCGATCATCTGCTCCTACCTGCTCGCGGGCGTCCTCGCGATGCTGGTGATGCGGGCGCTCGGCGAGATGTCGGCCGCGATGCCCGCCTCCGGTTCCTTCTCCGTGTACGCGGAGAAGGCCCTGGGACGCTGGGCCGGCTTCTCGGCCGGCTGGCTCTACTGGTTCCTGCTGGTCGTCGTGCTCGCCGTGGAGGCGACCGGCGCCGCGAAGATCGCGAACGGCTGGGTGCCCTCGGTCGACCAGTGGGTGTGGGTGCTGATCTTCATGGTGGTCTTCACCGTGAGCAACCTGGCGGCCGTGAAGAACTTCGGTGAGTTCGAGTTCTGGTTCGCGGCCCTCAAGGTCGGGGCCATCGTCCTGTTCCTGGTCCTGGGCACCCTGGCGATCTTCGGCCTGCTCCCCGACACGGATCCCGTGGGCACGGCCAACCTGACCGGCCGCGGCGGCTTCTTCCCGGCCGGCTTCGGCGGGGTGGTCGCCGGCATGCTCGCGGTGATCTTCGCCTTCGGCGGCCTGGAGGTCGTCACGATCGCGGCCGCCGAGTCGGACGACCCGGCCCGCTCGGTGGCCCGCGCGGTGCGCAGCGCGGTGTGGCGCATCCTCTTCTTCTACGTCGGCTCGATGCTGGTCATCGTGACCCTGCTGCCGTGGGACTCGCTGAAGCCGGGCGAGAGCCCGTACGTCGCGGTGCTGGACTCCATCGGGATCCCGGCCGCCGGGCAGATCATGAACATCGTGGTGTTCGTGGCGCTGCTGTCGGCGCTGAACGCCAACCTCTACGGCTCATCGCGCATGGTGTTCTCCCTGGCCGAGCGCGGCGAGGCGCCGCGGGCCCTGCTGAAGGTGTCCGGCGGCGGGGTGCCGCGCCGGGCGGTGTTCGCCTCGGTGGCCTTCGGTTTCGTGTCCGTCGTGCTGAACCTGCTGTGGCCGGACACGGTGTTCCTGTACATGCTCAACGCGGTCGGCGCGGTGCTGCTGTTCGTGTGGGCGCTGATCGCGGTCTCGCAGCTGCGGCTGCGCCGGATCCTGGAGCGGGAGATGCCGGAGCGGCTGACGCTTCGGATGTGGCTGTTCCCGTACCTGACGTGGGCGGCGCTGCTGGGGATGGCGGCGGTGCTGGTGCTGATGCTGTTCGACGACTCGGYGCGGCCGCAGCTGCTGTGGTCCTCGGGTGCGGCGGCCGCGGTGCTGCTGGTGGCGTGGCTGCGTGAGGTGCGCGAGCGCCGGGCCGGGACGGTGGCGGCCGACGGGGCGTAGCCCTGCGCGCGTAGGCCCGTACGCCCGTACGCCCGTACGCGCTGGGACGAGCGGATACCAGGACCCCCGTGCGTGGCGCGGGGGTCCTGGGCGTCCTTCAGGTGCGCAGGTAGGAGGCCCCGTTGACGTCGAGGACGGTGCCGGAGCTCCAGAGCGCCGCCGGGGAGGCCAGGTAGAGCACGGCGGAGGCGATCTCGGCGGGGTCCGCGACCCGGCCGAAGGGGCTCTGGGCGCGGATCGCCTCGCCCTCGGGGCCCTCCAGGCGGCCGGCGACCCGTTCGGTGGCGACGAACCCGGGGGCGACGGAGGCCACCGCGATGCCGTGCGGGGCCAGGGAGACGGCCAGGGACTGGCCCAGCGCGTGGAGCGCGGCCTTGGTGGCTCCGTAGGCGGGGTGGTCGGGTTCGCCGCGGAACGCGCCGCGGGAGCCGACGTTGACGATGCGGCCCTCCCGGCCGGCTCCGATCATGCGGTGGGCGACGCGGTGGCTCAGGTGGGCCGCGCCGAGGAGGTTCACGTCGACGGTGCGCCGCCAGGCCTGCTGCCAGTCCTCCCAGGAGGTGTCCGCCAGGGGGTGACCGACCATCACGGCGGCGTTGTTGACCAGTACGTCCACCCCGCCCAGCGCCGCGTCGGCCGCGTCCGCCAGCTCGGCGACGCGGGCCGGGTCCGCGAGGTCCGCGGCGAGCAGCGCGTGCCCTTCCCCCTCCAGTGCGGCGAGGGTCTCCTCGGCGTCCGCCCCGCGGGCGGAGCAGTGCACGGCGACCCGGTCGCCCTGCGCGGCGAAGGCGGCGGCGATCGCCCGCCCGATGCCCCGGGAGGCGCCGGTGACGAGGACGCCCCGGCCGGTGGCGGGCAGTGGTGTCGCGGTCCGGTCCATGGTGCGGCCCCTCTCGGCGCGTTGCCGGGCGCGGCCCGCCCGGTCTGCCGCGAGCGTACGGACGTGATCACGATCGGTGAACCGCTCGTCCGCATACCGGACGCAGAACGTCCGGTGAGCGGACACTCGGCACACTGGGGCCCTTCGCACCAACCCCCCGCACACGCCGCACACCGGACAGGCACACCCCCATGAGCCAGAGCAGCACCCTCGCGCCGCCCCCAGGGCAGCAGGCCCCCGCCGGATCCCCCCTGGGCAACGGCCTCAAGCAGCGCCACCTCTCGATGATCGCCCTCGGCGGGGTCATCGGCGCCGGGCTCTTCGTGGGCTCGGGCGCCGGCATCGCGGCGGCGGGGCCCTCGATCGTGCTCGCCTACGCCGCCTCCGGGCTGCTGGTGATGTTCGTGATGCGGATGCTCGGCGAGATGTCCGCCGCCAACCCCGCCTCCGGCTCCTTCTCGGTGCACGCCGACCGGGCGATCGGCCCCTGGGCCGGCTTCACCGCGGGCTGGATGTTCTGGATCCTGCTGTGCGTGGGCGTGGCCATCGAGGCGATCGGCGCGGCGCACATCATGACGGGCTGGTTCCCCGGCACCCCTTCGTGGATGTGGGTGCTCGTCTTCATGGCCGTCTTCTGCGGCAGCAACCTGGGCGCCGTCTCGCGATTCGGCGAGTTCGAGTTCTGGTTCGCCGCCCTGAAGATCGGGGCCATCGCCCTCTTCCTGGGCCTGGGCACCCTCGCCGTCCTGGGCCTGCTGCCCGGCACCTCCTCCCCGGGGGCCGCCAACCTGGTCCGCGACGGCGGCCTCCTGCCCAACGGGGTCGACGGCCTGCTGGTCGGCCTGCTCGCCTCGGTCGTCGCGTACGGCGGACTGGAGACGGTGACCATCGCCGCCGCCGAGTCCGACGACCCGGTCAAGGGCGTGGCCAAGGCCGTGAAGACCACCATGTGGCGGATCGCGGTCGTCTACGTCGGCTCGATGCTGATGATCGTGACCCTGCTGCCCTGGAACGACCCCGCGGTCACCGCGGTCGGCCCCTACGCCGCCACCCTGGACCACCTGGGCATCCCGGCCGCCGGCGAGATCATGAACGTGGTCATCCTGATCGCCCTGCTCTCCGCGATGAACGCCAACATCTACGGCTCCTCACGCATGGCCCACTCCCTCGTCGCCCGGGGCCAGGGCCCCAGGGCGCTGGGCAAGGCCACCGGCGGGGTGCCGCGCCGGGCGGTGCTCGCCTCCTGCGGCTTCGGGTTCGTCACCGTCCTGCTCTCGTACTGGTACCCGGACACCCTGTTCGCCTGGCTGCTGAACATGGTCGGCGGGGTCATCCTCATCGTCTGGGGCTTCATCGCGGTCTCCCAGTCCGTGCTGCGCCGGCGCCTGGAGCGGGAGGCTCCCGAGCGGCTGGTCGTGAAGATGTGGGGCTTCCCGTACCTGACCTGGGTGGCGCTGGCCGGTGTCGCCGGGGTGCTGGTGCTGATGACCCTGGGCGAGGACACCCGGGTACAGGTCCTGTTCACCGGCGGGCTGACCCTGGCCCTGGCCGCGACCGGGTACGCCGTGCAGCGCCGGACCGCCGCCCGCGAGGGCTCCCCGAGCTCCGTTCCGATGTGACACCCCCGTCGGACGGCACGTCAGAGGCCGGGCTCATGCGATCGCATGAGCCCGGCCTCCGGCGTTCCGGAGGTCCGCTCAAGAGAGGCGACCCTTACTCGAAGCTCGGAATAGATACTGCTAGCGTGCAGTTGCGCATTAATTGCAATAAGCGATTGGCACGCCGAGGGGACCGGACACACGCATGGCCATCTACACGCTTCCTGAGCTTCCTTACGACTACGCGGCGCTGGAGCCGGTGATCAATCCGCAGATCATCGAGCTCCACCACGACAAGCACCACGCGGCCTACGTCGCGGGCGCCAACACCACGCTGGAGCAGCTGGAGGAGGCGCGCGACAAGGAGAACTGGGGCGCCCTCAACGGCCTGGAGAAGAACCTCGCGTTCCACCTCTCCGGCCACATCCTGCACAGCATCTACTGGCACAACATGGCCAGCCCGAAGACCGGCGAGGGCGGCGGCGAGCCCACCGCGGCCGACGGCCTGGGCGACCTGGCGGACGCGATCACCGAGTCCTTCGGCTCCTTCGCGAAGTTCAAGAAGCAGCTGACCTTCGCGTCCTCCGCGACGCAGGGTTCGGGCTGGGGCGTGCTCGCGTACGAGCCGGTCAGCGGCCGGCTGGTCGTCGAGCAGGTCTACGACCACCAGGGCAACGTGGGCGTCGCCAGCACGCCGATCCTGGTCTTCGACGCCTGGGAGCACGCCTTCTACCTCCAGTACAAGAACCAGAAGGTGGACTTCATCGAGGCGATGTGGAACGTCGTCAACTGGCAGGACGTGGCCGGGCGCTACGCCGACGCCAAGGCGAACACCCCGCTGCTGATCCCCGCCAAGGGCTGATCACCCCCGCAAGCCCGTCCGCCTCGTGATCGTCTTCTCAGCCTTCGCGTGCGGGCGTGTCCAGCAGAAGACCCCCGCGAGGACGTGACTCGCGGGGGTCTTCCGTGTACGCCGGGACTACTCGAAGGACGGGCCCCGGGTACGGGTCCGCTTGAGCTCGAAGAAGCCCGGGATGGAGGCCACGAGCAGGGTGCCGTCCCACAGGCGCGCGGCGTCCTCGCCGCGCGGGGCCGGGGTGACGACCGGCCCGAAGAAGGCCACGTCCTTGCCGTCGGCGCCGGGCACGGAGATCACCGGGGTGCCGACCTCCTGGCCGACGCGCTCGATGCCGTCCTCGTGGGAGGCGCGCAGCTCCGCGTCGAAGGTGTCCTTCAGGCCGAACGCGGCGAGCTCCGCCGGCAGACCGACCTCGGCCAGCGCCTCGGCGATCACCTCGGGGGTGTTCCCGCGGCCCTCGTTGTGGATGCGGGTACCGAGCGCCGTGTAGAGCTTGCCGGTGATCTCCTTGCCGAACTTCTGCTCGGCGGCGGTCACCACCCGCACGGGGATCCAGGCCTGGGGGCCGAGCATCTCGCGGTAGGCCTCGGGCAGCTCGTCGAGCTTGTTCTCGTTGAGCACGCCCAGGCTCATCACGTGCCAGCGGACCTCGATGTCGCGGAGCTTCTCGACCTCCAGCACCCAGCGCGACGTCATCCACGCCCAGGGGCAGAGCGGGTCGAACCAGAAGTCGACGGGGGTCTTCTCGCGCACCTGCGTGTCGGCCATGTCTCTCCTCAAGTCAGCCAAAGCGTTGCTCGCCGGCCATCCCCCTGGCCAACCGGGCCGGGCCCGCGCTCATTCCCCCGTGGGAGGATTCGAACCGAAGACCACGATCACGCACGAAGGAGTGCACGTGCCCGGAGAGAACCTGTCCCGAGACGAGGCCCGCGAGCGGGCCGGACTGCTGTCCGTCGACGGGTACGAGGTGGCCCTCGATCTGAGGTCCGCCGTGGAGGAGGCCGAACCGGCCGAAGGCCCCCGGACCTTCCGCTCGGTGACCACCATCCGCTTCCGGGCCGCGACGCCGGGCGCCTCCTCCTTCGCGGACCTGATCGCCCCCTCGGTCAACTCCGTCACGCTCAACGGCCGCGCCCTCGACCCGGCCGCCGTCTTCGACGGGTCCCGGATCGCCCTGGAGGGGCTCGCCTCCGAGAACGTCCTGGTCGTGGACGCGAACTGCGCGTACAGCCGGACCGGCGAGGGCATGCACCGCTTCGTGGACCCGGAGGACGGCGAGGTCTACCTCTACACGCAGTACGAGCCGGCGGACGCCCGCCGGGTGTACGCCAACTTCGAGCAGCCCGACCTGAAGGCCCCCTACCGCTTCGAGGTCACCGCCCCCGAGGCCTGGCAGGTGTGGAGCAACGGCGCGGAGGAGTCCCGCGAGGGGCAGGTCCGGCGCTTCGCCGAGACCGCGCCCATCTCCACGTACATCACCTGCGTGGTCGCCGGGCCCTACCACTGCGTGACGGACACCTACACCCGCGGGGACCTGACGATCCCGCTCGGCGCCATGTGCCGCAAGGGGCTGGCGAAGCACTTCGACGCCGAGGACGTCTTCCTCGTCACCAAGCAGGGCTTCGACCTCTTCCACGAGATCTTCGACTACCCGTACCCCTTCGGGAAGTACGACCAGGCCTTCGTCCCGGAGTACAACCTGGGCGCGATGGAGAACCCGGGGATGGTGACCTTCCGCGAGGAGTACATCTTCCGCGGGAAGGTCACCCAGGCGTCCTACGAGCGGCGCGCGAACGTCATCCTGCACGAGATGGCGCACATGTGGTTCGGCGACCTGGTCACCATGAAGTGGTGGGACGACCTGTGGCTGAAGGAGTCCTTCGCGGACTTCATGGGATCCTTCGGGCTCGTCGAGGCCACCCGCTTCGACCAGGCGTGGGTCACCTTCGCCAACAGCCGCAAGGCGTGGGCGTACCGGGCCGACCAGCTCCCCTCCACCCACCCGGTCACGGCCGACATCCGTGACCTGGAGGACGCCAAGCTGAACTTCGACGGGATCACGTACGCCAAGGGCGCCGCGGTCCTCAAGCAGCTCGTGGCGTACGTGGGCCGGGAGGCGTTCCTGGACGGCGCGCAGCGCTACTTCAAGGCCCACGCCTACGGCAACACCACCCTGGACGACCTGCTGTCGGTGCTCGGGGAGGTCTCCGGGCGGGACATGGCCGAGTGGTCGCGGGCCTGGCTCCAGACGGCCGGCGTGAACGCGCTCACCCCGGTGGTCACCACGGACGCGGACGGCCGGATCACCGAACTGGCGGTGCTCCAGGAGGGTGACGAGCTGCGCCCCCACCGGGTCTGCGTCGGCCTGTACCGGATCGAGGCGGGCGCGCTGGTGCGCTACGCGCGGGCCGAGGCGGACGTGGCCGGGGTGCGGACGGCGGTCGCGGAACTGGCCGGGCTGGACCGTCCCGACCTGGTCCTGGTCAACGACGAGGACCTCACCTACTGCAAGATCCGCTTCGACGAGGCCTCCCTGGAGACGCTCCGCGGCCACCTCGGCGACCTCACGGACCCGCTGGCGCGAGCCCTTTGCTGGTCGGCGCTGTGGAACCTGACGCGCGACGCGCTGATGCCGGCCCGGGACTTCCTCGCGCTGTTCCTCGCCCACGCCGGCCGGGAGACCGACGTCGGCGTGCTCCAGATGCTGCACGGGCAGGCGCTGAGCGCGGTCACCCACTACGCGGCGGACGGGCGGCGCGAGCAGAGCGGCCGGGACCTGGCGGCGGGTGCCCTGCGCGAGCTGCGGCTGGCCGAGCCGGGGTCGGAGCACCAGCTGACCTGGGCCCGGTTCTTCGCGGCGAGCGCGGCGACCGAGGGCGACTTCCAGCTGCTGCTGGGCCTGCTCGACGGGACGGCCCGGATCGACGGGCTGGACGTCGACCAGGAGCTGCGCTGGGACTTCCTGCTGCCGCTGGCGGCGCACGGGTCGGTGGACGAGGGCGTGCTCGGCGCGGAACTCGCCCGCGACGACACGGCGTCGGGCAAGCGGCACCAGGTGCGGTGCCTGGCGGCGCGGCCGTCGGCGGCCGTCAAGGACCAGGCGTGGGCGGCGGTCGTCGAATCGGACGCGCTGTCGAACGCGCTGGTCGAGGCCACCATCGACGGAATGCAGCAGCCCTCGCGGCGCGACCTGCTCGCCCCGTACGCCGACCGGTACTTCGAGGTGATCGAGCGGATCTGGGCGCAGCGCTCGATCCAGATCGGGATCCACGTGGTGAAGGGGCTCTACCCCATGCTGCAGGACTCCGCGGCCACGGTCGCGGCGACCGACGCCTGGCTGGCCGGTCATCCGGAGGCGGCGCCCGCGCTGCGGCGGCTGGTCCTGGAGTCCCGCGACGACCTGGCCCGCGCCCTGCGCGCCCAGGCCCGCGACGGCGCCTGACCCCGGCCGTCGGCGGGGCCGGGC